>CAMYNZ010000009.1 GCA_947259865.1 uncultured Desulfobacterales bacterium
TAAATTAATTCCTTGTAATCCAGGTCTGGGCCAGGGATTTCGTGCTTCGAATTTCGAGTTTAATATAGGTTACGGGGAATATTTCAGTGAATAAAACACTGAGAATAGGCTCAACACTTGAATGCGACTTGCTTATCATCGGTGCCGGCGGTGCGGGTTTCCGATGCGCGGCACAGGTTCTTGAAATAAGGCCTGAAACGCGTGTGATAGCTTTGACCAAAGGAGCCCACCCGCAAAAATCCCACACTTCAACTGCCCAGGGGGGTCTGGCAGCGGTAGATCCAAGAGATCCGGCCGATAAAACCATTTTTCATATGTTCGACACCTGGAAAGGCTCCGATTGTAGCGCTGACCAAAACGTTGTAAAAAAAATTTGTGGGGATGCTTGGGATGAGATCCTGTGGTTGGAGAACCGCGGGATGCATTTTAGCAGGGACCAGGATGGGAGACTGAGCAAACGAACTTTTGGTGGACACACCCTGAATTTTGGAGAATCTTCAGCATATCGCGCCGTGTTTGAAGCGGATCGAACCGGGAAAGGCATAATGGATACCTGCTGGGGAGAAACGCTAAAACGAAATATTATTTTTATCAATCAATGTATAGCAACCGAGCTTATCTTCAACCGAAACCAATGCGCAGGAAGCCTGGTCTTCAATCAGCCGAGCGGTGAATTCATTCGAATCCTGTCCAAGGTTACGGTTTTGGCGACCGGTGGAAGCGGCCAGGTGTTTAAAGTCACTACCAATTGCCGCCAAAACACCGGTGACGGCCTGGCTCTTATTCTCCACTGCGGAATGCCGGTGATGGATCCCGAAGCCGTCCAGTTTCACCCCACCGGTATTGTAGGCCCGGGTATTTTAGCCAGTGAAACATTGCGGTCGGTGGGAGGAATTCTAAGAAATAAGAATCTGGAACCTTTTATGGAGCGGTACGCACCCAGGATGAAAGAATTGGCTCCGCGAGATTTAGTTGCGCGCGCCATGGCATCTGAAATACGCGAGGGTCGGGGTATTTTAAATCCGGATCACAATGTCGAGCATGTTTGGATCGATTTGAGACATCTGCCGGAGTCCGTACACGAAAAACAAATTCCGGAAGTCACAGGATTCTTCAAAAAATACCTCAATCTCAACCCTAAAGAAGCGCTTTGCCCCGTGCACCCGAGTAATCACTACCACATGGGAGGGATTCCCACCACCGAAGACGGTCAAGTGCTAACCGGTTCCCAGGAGCCCATAGCGGGGCTGTTTGCCGTGGGTGAGTGCGCTGCTGCAAGTTTTCACGGGTTTAATCGATTGGGGACAAACTCTTTGCTGGAGTTAATCACCATGGGCAAATTTGCCGGTCAAGGTGTGCTGGCACACCTAAAAAATGATCCGGATAGATCACCGCATGGGGAAGGCGAGTTGAGTCTTGCGCGATTTGCGCGATACCTGGAAGCCGGTGGCAGCGACAATATTGGTCAAATTCGTGGTGCCATGCGAAAATTGATGACTGAAAATATGAGTATCTTCAAGGGTGAAAAACAAATGCTTAAAACCATTGAAACCTTAAGCGAATTAAAAAGACGCGCCGATCAAACGGCCCTTTCAAGCAAAAGTCTTTACATGAATCAAGAGCTCGTTCAACACTGGGAACTGGATAATTTGTTGGCCGTATCCATGATCATGGCACAGGCGGCGCTGCACAGACGAGAATCCCGGGGTGCTCATTTCCGTGAGGATTTTCCCGAAAGAAGAGACACCTTTAATTATCACACGTTAATTTCCATGACTCAATTCGGTGAGGCGGAGATCGGCAGACGGGAAGTGGATATGAGTATTTTCAAGGAAGGTGGGAAGCATTCCGCTAAATTTGGAATTATAGAACGTGTTTATTAGGAAAAACATAAGCGGAAATTGTACCCCGACCTTTGAATTATATGAAGTTACGGGTTCTGCCTCAGGTGTTGGGAGTTGACGTTCAAAAAGAGATAAACCCTCAACCCCGAACGCGTGCCTCATAACATTTCTTACAATTGAGGTCGAGATATCCATGGAAGAAAAGGCAACGTACAACATTACCTTGAAGATTCACCGATTTGATCCGGATACGGGGCGCGCCTGGATTCAAGCGTACCAATTAGAGGCGGGAAGAATTCATCGATTCGCAGATCTCTTTCGTAAATTAAATGATACCCAGGACCCCAGCCTGGCATGGAGTTCATCCTGCGAGCACGGTCAGTGCGGAACCTGTTCGGTTATCATCAACGGAAAGCCCCTTCTTGCCTGTGAGCTGCTTGTTGAAAACGCCGTTCACGAATTCAAAACCACCACCTTCAAGATACAGCCCCTGAATATCGCCCCGGTTGTCCGTGATCTGGTCATAGATACAGCAAAGGCCTATGAACGCGTCGACCGGGTCAAACCCTATATCATCCAACCAATCGATTTCGGGTCCGGCGGCAATGTGCATCCCATCTCACCGCAAAGACTGGAGCGTTATGTCAACGCCACCCGGTGTATTAACTGCTTTTGCTGTTCCGCGGCCTGCATCAGCAGTCACCATACATTTTTAGGGCCCAACGCCATGCTAAATGCTATTGTGCGGGTGATGGATCCCCGCGAGCAGGAAAAACAGGAACGCTTAAAGATCCTATACAGTGATCAGGGTATCTATCGCTGTCATTCATCCCAGGCATGCTCGTTTGTCTGTCCCAAAGAAATCGATGTGGCTGATTTTATTGCCATGGCAAAAGAGGGACGCATCACAAAAAAATGAAACTTACCCAGGAAATTACCCAAAGATGTCACAATTTAACGTACCCTTCATTACCCGAAGCGGTCGTGGACCGGGTAAAGTATCTCCTGCTTGACTATATCGGCGTTGCTGCCCGGGGCTCATTGAGTGACTCCAGCCGGCCGATCCAGCGTGTTATTTCGAGTTTTGAGAATACACCAGACGGCGCAGTCGTTATTGGAACTGATATCAGGGCCAATCCACCCTATGCTGCGCTCGCAAACGGTATCGCATCGCATTCTCTGGAGTTGGATGATGTCGTCAATGAAGCATCGCTTCACCCGGCTGTGGTCATCATGACTGCCGCTCTGGCCGCCGCCCATATCACCGGATGCACGGGCCAAGAATTCATCGCAGCCGTTGTCGCCGGCTATGAAGTAACCATTAAGCTGGGTATTGCCCTTGACCCGGCCGCCCACTACGCTCGGGGATTTCACCCTACCGGAACCTGCGGAACCATGGGGGCTGCAATCACTGCCGCTAAAATTCTAAAATTGGATCAAAAATCAATCCAAAACGCACTGGGAATTGCAGGCAGCCAGGCGGCCGGCTCCATGGAGTTCTTATCAGATGGCGCTTTTACCAAGCGCTTGCATCCCGGGTGGGCGGCCCACAGCGGTATTATCGCAGCCCTGCTCGCCCGCAACCATTTTACCGGACCGGGAACAATTATTGAGGGCAAATTCGGCTTTTTGCATTCGTATTCCCCAAAATCAGATCCTGCCAGAATAACAAATAACTGGGGTAAACCCTATGAAGTCCTAAAGACAAGTATTAAACCCCATGCCTGCTGCCGGTACAAACAGGGGCCCATTGACGCTATCTTGCAAATTATGCGCGAATACGAATTATCTGATTTGGACGTTGAAAATGTTACGCTGAGTATTCTGGATGCAGGGTTTGCACTGATTGCGGAACCGGAAGAAATTAAATACAACCCGAAATCAATCGTGGATGCGCAGTTCAGTATGCCGTTTGGTGCTGCTATGGCGATTTTGCATGGGCAAGCGACTCTGGACGAATACACCCCAAAGAACCTTCGTGCGCCGGCGGTCAAAAAGATGATGCGGAAAATAAGGTGTATCAAGGACCCTGAAATTGAAAAAGATTTTCCAAGAAAATGGGCGGCTGTTGCAAAGATTAAGACGACAACCGGACAGCAATACGCTGCCAGCATCGATTATCCCAGGGGGGACCCGGAGAACCCCCTCTCATGGATGGAGCTGATCGCCAAGTTTCAAAATCTGATTTCACCCGTCTATTCTGAAACCAGGCAAAGACAAATCATAGAAAAGGTTCGATCGTTTGAACAAATAGGGGATATCCGTGAATTATCTGAACTATTAGCTAAAGATTAAACCAGGGTTATCGTGATGGCCATCCCTGGAACTGAAATAATCTGAACCCGTAAACCCCAAACCTAACATCGATGAACTCTTTAATCCTAAGCGTTTGTCTTGCTGAGATTGCTTCCATAACGGCTATTATGTATTTTCCCGCCCTTTTACCCGGTTTCCAGGCTGAATGGGGACTCACCAACACGGCGGCCGGATGGATCAGCGGCATTTATTTCGGGGGTTATGCCGCCTCAGTACCGATTTTAGTGAGCTTAACGGACCGCGTGGATACGCGTAAAGTGTATCTGATTTCCGCGGGACTGGGCGCGATTTCCATGATTGGTTTCGGATTACTGGCTCGAGGCACCTGGACGGCGGCGGCCTTTCGATTCTTAGCCGGTATCAGCTTTGCCGGTACATACATGCCCGGATTAAAGGCGCTGAGCGATCGAATCACCGGAACCGCCCAGAGTCGCGCCATATCATTTTACACGGCTTCCATTGGAATCGGCACCGCCCTATCGGTATTTATCGCCGGTTGGCTCAGCGCGGAGTTCGGTTGGCGATGGGCGGCAATATTTATGGGGTTAGGACCGATTGCCGGCGTTGTTACGATTGCTTTATCCGTCAAGCCGCAACAAAAGGTGATATTTGATCGACAACCGCAAGCATCTATTTTTGATTTCCGGCCGGCGCTGCGAAATCGATCAGCAATTGGCTATATGCTGGGGTATGCCGCTCATTGCTGGGAGCTTTTTGGGTTTCGTTCATGGATGGTAGCGTTTATGTTTTACAGTTTACGACTCACGCCGCAGGTGAATATAAAAATAAGTCTTCAAAATCTGGCAACCCTGATTCTTTTGGCCGGGGTACCGGCCAGTATTTTAGGCAACGAAGCCGCTTTGCGCTGGGGTCGAATACGATTTATCACGGTCATTATGCTGGGCTCCGGTTTGGTGGGCAGTTTCATCGGATTTTGCGTCGAGATGCCTTTCATTATTGTGGCGGGACTCTGTTTTGGGTATTGGATCGGAATAATGACGGACAGCGGTTCTTTGACCGCCGGATTGGTATCCGCTGCAAAAACAGAAGAAACCGGCAGGACCATGGCGATGTATTCATTCTTTGGACTATCTATGGGATTTATCGCACCGCTCACCGTTGGAGGTGTATTGGATCTTGTCGGCCGGGGAACCGTTGGCTGGGGATTGGCCTTTTTGGCATTAGGATCGGTTGCCATGAGCGGCGCAATTTGGGTGAGAATATTCCAGGCCGAACCTGAATTCATCACGAAGGGACCCGATGCGACAGATACACGTTGACGAGATTGTGGCAACCATCAGGAAATTATGCATTGATGCCAACATCGAGATCCGGCCGGACACCGTTGCGGCCTATCACCGGGCTTTGGAGCGGGAGGAATCGGAAGTCGGCCGGGAAGTGCTGCGTCAGTTGATACGCAACGCCGAGGTCGCCAAGGATCGGCGCCTGCCCTTCTGCCAGGATACAGGTTATGCCGTGGTCTTTGTGGAGCTTGGTCAGGATGTGCACATCGTTGGTGGCCCCTTAGCAGAGGCGCTGGGCGAGGGAGTCCGGCAGGGATACCGCGACGGTTACCTGCGTAAGTCTATGGTGTACAGTCCAGTCCAGCGTATAAACACCGGGGACAACACACCCGCTGTAATCACCACCGACATTGTTCCCGGCGAACGGATGAAGATCCGTCTTTTGATTAAAGGCGCCGGTTGCGACAATGTAAGCGCCGTGCGCATGATCACGCCGGCTGAAGGGCTGGAGGCCGCAAAAGACTTCATCATCGCGGTTGTTGACAAAGCGGGACCTAACGCCAGTCCGCCCTTCGTTATTGGTGTCGGAATGGGAGGACCTTTTGCCCAGGCCGCCCTTCTGGCACAAAAGGCGCTACTGTGGCCGGTTGGCCAGCCCAATCCGGATCCGGCTTTGGATGCTATCGAGCAGGAGCTTACAGAAAGAATAAACTGTCTTGGGATCGGTCCGGCCGGATTCGGAGGACGTGTGACAACCTTCGGCGTCCATATCGAATCGTGCGCTACGCACATCGCCAGTTTTCCGGTTGGGGTGAATGTCGACTGTCACTCTCATAGGGGAAAGGAGGTGATACTGTGACGGGGAAGGGGTCGATTGCTATCAAGGCCCCGATGACCCGAAAGGTCTTGCGGCGCCTGCGTACCGGAGACCGTGTTACTATTACCGGTGTTGTCTACACTGCTCGGGATGCCGCTCATCAGCGCATGTGGCAGGCAGTTCAGCAGGGCAAGGCCTTGCCTTTTGAGCCAATGGGGCAGGTGCTTTTTTACGTAGGTCCCACGCCTGCATCGCCAGGCAGGGTCATCGGCTCTGCAGGTCCGACGACCGCCAGCCGCATGGATATCTTCACGCCGATGCTCATTGAGCGTGGCCTGAGGGGTATGATCGGGAAAGGACGTCGTTCCCGATCGGTGCGCGAGGCAGCCTTAGCGCACGGCTGCATATATTTCGGCGCTGTAGAGGGAACCGCGGCGCTTCTGGCAGAATGCATACGGTTCGCCCAAGTCGTGGCTTACGAGGATCTGGGCACCGAAGCCGTGCATCGGCTAGAGGTAGAGAATTTCCCGGCGATTGTGGTGAATGATCTTTTTGGCGGTGACCTTTACGATGAGGGGCAAAAGCGCTATCGACGGTTGTGGCCAACCTGAAAAATAGGCCGGGTTATTCTTCAACCTTTACTACCTTATCGTTTTCCCTTACCCTTTCTTTCACCTTCAAACCGATCATATCACCCAGCTTGGCTTCTTCAACCGGCTGCCGGTCGATTTCCATGGTGGTCACTTCCTCCGTAAAATCGGTGGTGTGCCCCCTGTACCTCAACAGGTCACCCTGTTTTATACTACCGCGAGTCACTTTCACGGCAGCTACCCCGGGTTTGGCGAAATACTTAACCACTACACCCACTTCGTCTTCCGGCATTTTGCGACCTCCTTTTATTGTCTGGGGTTTTAGAACAGATATAAAATTCGCCTGAGTGCTCAGCGATAGACGTCCGATTTGAACAAATGACAGCGCCGAATCAGCTTTAGCCAGACATGACCTTAAAATGCAAAACTCCGCTTTCAGTATGAGAAACGGAGTTTTTATTTTTGTCTACCCATTGGAATCCTTCTCCCAAAGAAAGTCCTTTGGCTGGCTGCTAACATTTTGTTGAAGGACAGTTTGTCGTTATCAAGAATTGCATCAAAAAGTCAAGGAAATAGCAAATGGGCAATAGTTTACGGTTCTGGACCGCCAGAGCAAACCCGGTCGTCCCATTGACAAGTTTTATTGGGATGTTATTTTAATTTTAAATGCTTCTGGTGATCCAGAACATATATAAGAGGAGGTGAGGTTCAATGAGAGTGACCCGCAGCAACCTGGTGCTTGCCGAGAGTGACAAAACCGTCGTTGTGGAAGGCAATCACTACTTTCCACCGGATTCGATTAACCGGGAATATTTTCAAAAAAGCGACACCCATACGAGCTGTCCATGGAAAGGAGAAGCAAGCTATTACAACATCGTCATCAATGAGGCGGTGGAACCTGATGCGGCCTGGTACTACCCCGAACCCAAAGAGGCTGCAAACCAGATCAAAAATCATGTGGCTTTTTACCGGGGCGTTGAAGCAAACCCATAATCAGGAGTCCTGAACCCCGATCGTCTATTTTTGAGATAGGTTCTAGCACTTTCAAGGATTAAACTGCCAGATATTCCAAGGCGGATGGGAATTTTTTTTCACAGCCTTTGTGAAGTATTATTCCCAATCTTGTGGGATAATTCACTTAGTTTTCGTTTGGGCACGGATAAACCTTTGATATCATTATCAGTCTAGTTTTCGTAAATTTGGCATAATGTTTGCTCTATGAATAATCGTGTGTTGGAGAGCACACGGAGATTTTTTTCGCATGGGGCGGTTCTTGGCAAAGGACCGCCCATTACCCATCCCAACCCGGGAGAAAAACGATGCTGAGTGCCGCGGTCTACGGTTTATTTTTTACAATCACTATTATCGCTATCATTGTCTGTATTTTGACAATAGAAAAATTATGGTCCAAAAAAGAACGGTTACAGTCCATTCAATCCCGCCTGACGTCCACGGTCCATGATAATATAAACGAAATCTAAAATTCCGGCGGCCGGGGCCTTACGATATCTGCAACCCGGTTTCAGTTTGGTTTTATACCCGTCTGACTCATTATAGTATTCATTTCTGCACAAAAATTTCTTTGGCTACATTCACCGGACAGATCACCCTCGCAAACAAAAGCCATTAACCAAGGCCGGTGCCGGCATTTCGGTGAAACACGTATTCATGGTATTGACACCGGTATAAATTTGTATTAAATGAACATGTTTAAATTCTCCGGGATCCGGCAATCGGTAATCCACCGGCTGCTGCGTTAATGGCATCAATCGGCCTGACGGTTTTCAAGCCGTTGAATGGTATCTACCATGTAAAAATTCAATAAAAAAACTTAGGCTGTGCCATGAGTGAGCTATCTTTTATTGCCATGATGGATAATGGTGGCAGACGTCTGTGGTCTGATAGACGTAAAGTCTTATCTCCGGGCTACGCACCGGATAGACGGTCGGGAAAAGACCGCAGAACCGGAATGGATCGCAGAAGTCTCCAGAAAATGCATTCAAAAATAGAAAAAGAACGTCGAAAAAAAATCGCTGAGTTAAATCTTTAACCGTGGCGAACCCGGCGCCGCATTTGCTATTATTTATAGGCACCCTGCGGGTCGATCATAAGACTTTCTTCTTATCACCCCCCCTTTCTTTACGGCGCTTTCCAGCGTCCCAAACACGTTTAGTTTATACTAACCCCAAGACGCTGAAATATTTAATAAAAGTTGACTTTTTATCGATTTTTATATAAATTATATATTTGAACAACGATCAGGCCTGCAATTAGGTGGGCATCTTTTGCTCACATTTCCCACTGGGAGACATACCGACATGAATAACGAAAGTATTGAAATGATCGCAGATGCGATGAAAGAGTACTATACCAATTATGAAATTGATGATCTTTGCAAACAATTTGATATCGAGATAGACTATCGCGGCGCGGAACCTGACTATTTGAAGCTGGCCCAAAATCTGTCAGAAACTACCGGCCTTCACAACACTCAGCGGTTCTTCAAGGCACTTCTACCGGATCTGGTAAAAAGATGCAATGAACGCGTCGCCAACAGCACGTCCGAAGATCTCATTTATCACCAACAAATGGTTCGCCAGATCGAGGGTTTCCATTTGCTCGTTCGAGAACAAAAAGGTGAAACCAAAACCAAAACCCCTGGCAATTTTCTTTTTTCATCCAAAACAGAAGTGCAGACTTACTTCAGCACAGCCAAAACAGATGTATTAATCGTGGATCCCTGGATCGGCGTCGGAACGCTTGACTGTGTTGTCGGGGTTAAATCTCAAATTCGACTTCTTACCGGCAAAAGCCCCGATTCCTTTCAACAGGGCTTTGAAACAACCATTAAACGCTTTCGAAAAAAAATTCCTAATATTTCCATCAGAATTTACAAGCCTTTGCAGGATCGGTTTATTGTGTTTAACGAGAAATGTTGGGTGGCCGGGACATCCCTCAAGGATGCAGGTTCAAAAACCCTTAGCTTAATCGAGATAAAAGATAACAAACAACCTATCCTAAGGGAAATCGCCCGTAAATGGGGTGAAGCTGAAGACTTTTTTTCAGCCGATGGCAGTGTGCGGTCAACCCAGATGGCATCCGGCCAACACGGGGCCGCGCAAGCTGCAAAATCAGATAAACCTAAGAAAAAAAGATCATCCGTATTCGGTTTCTTAAAAAAATAGCGGCCGGCTTATCAAACACCATCCCAGTAAGAGAAAACCGTATTTCTGCGGACAAACCCCGCTGTCGGTCAACATACAGCCAGCAAATGGACGTCCTTCGGTTCCTTTTGAAAATCACGCCAGCCCGGCCGTTTGATATGCTATCCAACCCAAGTAGTGCTAAACTTTATGTTCCCTTAACGGTATTTCTGGTTTTAGGCAGCCGTTTATAGCGACTTGACACGTATATTTCATATACCTATACTCACCTGATTCCCGGCGGTAACAGCATTTTAACTTCTGATGGTTTGTTAACTCACAGCTGACAATCAAGGCAGTCTGGCTAGTTATTGAGGAGGCCCGGATGACGGAAGAATATTCCGTTGGAATTTGCAACAAACTGCAGGCTATTTTTCAAAGTGTCGGCTTACACCGGGCCATGCGGGTAGAGCGTTATGACAGCGGAGCGGAGCTTGTTTATCATATGAGGACAGTTTCCGGCATCGATGAAGGGCGGATTGGTTTGATCGTCCAGGAGTTTGTCGGTGGCGGATTTGCCGGGCAGGTATACCGGGTGAAGGTGGTTGAAATTGATACCCCCGACGGATCGTTTGGCGGACTGGCGGTGGGGGGTATTTATGCCATGAAAATTCTTATCCCACCGTCACGCCGCTCCCGGTTTTTTCGTAATGCTCTTTACTGGATTGGGTTTCAGGGTCCGTTTCAACTTCAGGTCAACCCGGCGGCGGCCCGGGCCGGAGCCCTGTGGCAAAAGTTTATCCGCCGGGCGGCCAGGATTCGATTTGGTGATGACACGGTGGTGGCGGATATACACGCAACATTCATCGACGCTGCCCTGGGCAGTTGCGGTGAGTTGAGCGAATGGGTGGACGGGCGCACGTGGCGCCTGGAGGTCGATGACCGTTTGGATTTACTGAAACGGTGGCGCAAGGGCAAAGCGGTCGATCTGTCGCTGCTCGGGTCTCCGGAATACCGCACTAAATATTCTTTTATGAAACAATTCGTTGCGCTGCTGCATGATCTGGGCGGACACGAGTTTGCCAGACAATATGAGTGGTCAACCTGCAAAAGTCAGCCCAACTGCCTCAAACGAACAGAAACCGAAAACGATCCCTGCGGGGGGCTGGCGGCGGTTGACTTTAGGGCCGGTCTGGCCCTGCTGCCTTTTCTGCCGATGAGTCCCGGCGATTTCAGGCTGATATTCAAGGGCATAGGGCGTGGGAGCCTGGTTCAATTTGACCGCGGAAATATACGCCGGCTGGAGCAGTTTGTTGACAGCCACAGGGATAATTTTGAAGATATGCGGGGCATGCTGGATGAACTCAATTCCGCGGAGCGCGTTTACAGAGATTCAGTGCCCGACATCAGTCACAATTTCATGCGGCTGCTGTACAGCCGCCGATTATGGTCGACGATGCTGGCAAGCGCCGTAACGGGATGGCGGGTGCGGCAGATTGTCGATGAAAACTGGGCCCAGCGGTTGGCGGGCAGCAGGATCCTAACGGTTTTGTTTGCCGTTATTGGAATGATACCGATTTTTGGTGATGCTGCTCGGCGATTGTGGTGCCGACCGGATTGGCGTAAACATTACGGCAGCATGATCGTCAGTTGGGATTATTTCAGAAGGGCCGTCCGGGCGCGGATTGCCGAAAAAGTTATTGTCTGGCACAGGGCCAATCGGGTTGATGAAGTCGCTGCATTGAGGGTAGCTGGATCGTTCTGGCGGTTTTTGGGCCACTGGCCGCTATCCCTTTTACCCGTTGGGTTGCACCACCTGACCACCGATTGGCAGTATGCAAAGGATAAACTCGATTATTATTTCGTGCGTCCGCTGCGATTGTATTTTAAGTCGGCGTCACGGGAGCAGTGGCTGCGGGAAATGGTGGCCGAGGGCCAGGAAAACCGCAATTTGAGTAATGAAGACGCAAAGACTATTCTGGCGCAGATTAAAGAACCCTTTATCCAGAAGTATTTGAAATGTCTGGCAGTGCATGTCTGCACCCTGCCGGTTACGCAGATCGTCTCCGTTCTGGTGGCCATTATCTACATCAGGCTGCATCCGGAACTGCCCCCGATGCAGGCCTGGACGAGGGGACTCGGAATTGTAGCGCTGTTTCAGGTGGTGCCGATATCTCCGGGCTCACTGGTCCGAGGCTTATACGTGGTCTACCTTCTCATCCGGGAACGGAATTTTACAGATTACAATATTGCCGTATTTTTGGGATTTTTTAAATACATCGGCTACCTGGCATTTCCGATCCAGATGGCGCATCGCTATCCGGTGCTGGCGCGATTTATGGCCACCCACTGGGCCAATGAATCGGTGCACATTGTTCCGGTGTTCGGAGAAACGGGTGCTTTGCTGGAGCATTGGGTGTTCCGTTTGTTTTATAACTGGCCCCTGACGATACAGCGGCGTGTCCGTAACCGAATGGCGCTGCGGGCTTCAATGGATAAGCATTATTGGCACATTGTATTGTGTGCGCTGGCTGCAGCAGGCGTATTCGGATTCACTGATTTTATATATCTGAAGAGTACGGGTGGGTTGCCGGGGCTGAAAGAGATATGGTGGGTGGCATTACTGGTACCGATGTCATGCGGGGCCTTAGTGACGTTGGGCTGTGGCGGGGCCCCCTTGTGGGAACGGATGGTTGGCGCTGCTGTCTGCGGCGTTTTGCTGGGCGTTTTTTATACCGCTGTGTCCGCAAGTCTTCAGGGCCATGATCCCTTGCTGCCCGGTGTTATCATGGCCAGTGGTGTGTGGAGAGTTTTTGTCTTTGCCATATTTTCTGTTATCGGTGCAATTCTTACGGAGTTGAAATTGCCCGATCCGGAATATAAGACCTGAAAATGTACCATTAGCCTTTTACAACTGCTATCGGCCTCAACTTGGCCACTTTTTTTGAAATGCCGGCACCGTGTACAACTCCCACAACCTCGGATACGTCTTTGTATGCATCCGGCATCTCCTCGGCCAGCGTTCCCCTGCCGGTCCAGCGAACCAGGATGCCCTTGTCTTCCAATTCACGCTGTATCGATCGCCCCTTGCTGGCTTTTTTGGCGGCTTTTCTGCTCAAAACCCGGCCGGCACCATGACAGGTAGATCCGAAAGTTTTTTCCATCGCTTTATGGGTGCCTGCCAGAACGTACGAAGCCGTACCCATGTCTCCAGGGATGATTACCGGCTGGCCGACATCTCGATATTCCTCGCATAGCGCCGGATGACCTGGCGGAAAGGAACGGGTGGCGCCCTTGCGATGAACGCACACAACCTGTTTCTCACCGTTGATGCGATGTTCTTCTTTCTTTGCAATGTTATGACAAACGTCATAAACGAGATTCATTTGCAAATCCCGGGGTCCAATGCCGAGTACCTGCTGGAAAACAGCACGGGATTTGTGCAGTAGAATCTGCCGGTTGGCCCAGGCATAATTGGCGGCGCAGGCCATGGCATAGCGATAACGACGGCCCATCTCGGACTGGATCATGGCGCAGGCCAGTTGCCGGTCCGGAAGTTCGATATTCAATTTTTGGACGTGCCGGGTCATGGCGGCTAGAAAATCATCGCAAACCTGGTAGCCGAATCCGCGGGAGCCGCAGTGAATCATCAGGGTTACCTGGCCCTCAAAAAGACCGAAGGCACTGGCCACCTTTTCATCATAAATCGCCGCCACAACGCCCACTTCAAGGAAATGATTGCCGGACCCCAGGGTTCCCAGCTGGCTTCGCCCCCTTTCCAGGGCCCGTTTGCTCACCAGCGCCGGATCCGCATTGGCCATACATCCGCCATCTTCGGTGTGATCAATATCGACTGGCTCGCCGAATCCCTGTTGCAGTGCCCACCGGCTGCCGTCTCGCAGAACCTTCTTTTCTTCAGAAACGGAAAGCGTCAAGGACCCTTTTTTCCCCAGCCCTGAAGGGATGTTGTGATAGAGGGCATTGACCAGATTTTCAAGCCTGGGTCGAACGTCTTTCTCATTCAAGGCAGTTCCCGCCAGACGCACACCGCAGTTGATGTCATATCCCACTCCGCCCGGAGATATGATTCCGGTCTGCCAGTCAAAGGCCGCGACCCCGCCGATGGGAAATCCGTATCCCCAATGCATGTCCGGCATTGCCATCGAGGCCTTTAGGATGCCGGGCAGGGTTGCTACATTGACCACCTGTTTTAAAGGTTCTTCCTGTTTGGGGCTTTTTAGCATGGCCGCCGTGCTGTATACGATACCCGGCACCCGCATCTTGCCCGTTTGGGGGATCTCCCACTGATATTTATCCAGCTGTTTGATATTCATGATGGTGTCTATTTAATTTTTTTGAGGTTTATATTGTTGGCAACTTGCCCGGCCTGAACCGCTCGAGCCAATCATACGTCAAATATAACCTGCGCTTCCCAGCCTGTGGCTGACTGCGTGACTTTAATTTGATGGTAGGTTACCGCTTTGATCTCGTTTTTTATCGGATGAAGGGCCGCATCAAAAGCGCGCGTTGTTATTTCTGCCGCCAGTTTAGATTCTGTGATGGATGATATATCAACGGCTGCCAGCAGCAATTCTTTGACCGTCCAAAGATAAAGCAGCTCCCGCAGCCAGTTGACCATCAAATCGGCCCAGTCCGTCCCTGTTACCCGGATGCGATGTTTCCGATCACCGCTTGTTATCTTGGCATCGATGATCTGGTCGAACATGGCCAGAGCAGCAGTAGTGAAAAGATCGCCGGGATCCCTGCCAAAAACATGAAGGCCTAGATCAGCCGTATGGTCGATGAATTCGTATTTCACAATGCCTCATCGTAACGGACAAACGAGAGGGTATTTAGTTACCCATTTATAAAATTTGTGGTTTTTATGCCTATAAGAATATTTTAATATCGAATGTCGAATATCGAGTGATGAATGTAGAAGTAAGGTATTCTACCGATTTATTGCAGGACAGAGCGAAGCGATTCCAAACTTCGTCATTCGAAATTCCTTGTTCGACCTGCCCGCAATGCCCCTGGCCTGATTTGCGAGAATAAATAAATTTTACTATTGGGGTCACAATTGATACCTCATCCATGGTACTTTGCACGGCAGGCGGGTATTCGATATTTATTTTCTTCAACAGTTTATCGGCGGCGCGAATAAAATTAAGGTTTCGGCCGGACCGTATTAGCACACTACAAAATTACTTCCCCGGTTTTTTTTGTACTGTATCCTCCCAGGGCTTCCACCCGTTTTTTAAATTCCCCGGTATTGATGGTTTTAAGAAGATCCTGGATATTTTGGGTTTCATAATATTTCTGGGGTATAATCAAATCGTACTGTTCGGTCACGACCGGTATAAAATCGAGATCTAAAGCTTTTGCAGCGGCATAGATGCCCAGACCGACATCCACCGTCTGGCTCAAAACGGCTACGGCTACTGACATGTGAGTAAACTCTTCGGTTTCATAACCATTAATCGTTGCCGGATCGATTTCCATCTGACTTAAGCGGTAATCAAGCAGGATTCTGGTACCGGATCCCCCCTGGCGGTTGATAAATGTAATATCATCGCGGCTGAGATCCTCTACCCCTTTGATGCCCTTCGGATTAGCCTTTGCTACAATCAATCCCTGATCCCGTAAAACAAGATTAACCACTCGTATTTGATCGTTGGCGCTTAACTCCGGCAAATATCGCTGTATATATGAGATGTTATAGGTACCGTCCTGGATATCCAACAGGTGTGAACCTGCCAGGTGGCATCCGCCCCTTTTGATGGCCATCAAACCGCCCATGCTTCCCACATGGCTCGAAGAAAGCGTCAGGGTGCCGTATCCGGCCCGCAGTTGATCCGCCAAAACATCCAGTGTGTTATCATGACTGCCGACAATAACGATGGTATCCCGGATTGACTGCAACGGCCTCAACAGTTCGGCCGTGACCGCATCTTGCTCTTGCAATCCCTCTATGTGATTGGGTATGCGGATGATACCATCCGCCTCGGTAATGGAGGTAATACAACCGGCACCTCTGGGCAGTGGCGTGGCAACGATGTGGTCGTCGACCTGTCCCAATTTTACCCTTAAAAATTCCTCCACGCCAAGCTTCGACGCAATCTTTCGGGTCGGCTTGACCCGAACGGTTGTCTGCTCCTTATCCGGTTGGCCCTGCAATCTGCGGATCAGCGGACGGGCAAACTGTTCAAAAGCAATGATGGCCGAAACCGGGTATCCCGGTATTCCAAACACGGGCTTGTTTTTGACGACCCCTATGAGGATCGGTTTGCCGGGCATAATCGTCACCCCGTGGACGATGACCTCGCCGATTTCAGTTATTACGGCCCTGGCATAATCTTCCGAGCCGGCGGAGGAACCGCCGATAACAAATACCATGTCAAATTCACTGTTTACAGCATCGACGACCGCCGCTTTGATATCTTCCAGATCATCGCTTAACATTTTTGCGTGCTGATACGCACCACCGCTGGATTCGATCAGTTTTCCAAGGACAAATGAATTGGTTTCAAGTACCTGGCCGGGTTGCAATCCCTTGAGGTCACAATCACGCCAATCGACCAGCTCCGACCCGGTGGGTATGATCAAAATATTTGGTTTTTTCAAGACCGAAACACTGAATATACCCCCGGAAAGTAAGGCGCCGATGCAATAAGGCGTGATGCAGTGTTTTTGCGGAAAGAGAAGCTCTGTGGCCACAATGTCTTCCCCCATCTTACGAACGTTTTGCCAGGGAAATACCGGCGCTTCAATCTGGATATGTTTGTCATCGAGGATATTTACATTTTCAATCATGATGACAGCATCCGTATTTTCCGGCATGACATGCCCCGTATTTAAGAAAAAAGCCTCCCGGCCGACCACCAGTTTTTTGGGCCGAGCTTCGTTAGCTCCAAATGTTGTATCGGCTTTTACGGCTGCGCCATCCATTGCCGCCGCATGGAAGCTAGGAGAAGAAAGCTTTGCGCTGATCGGTTCGGCAAGTACCCGTCCCACTGCATCCGGAACAGCCAGCTTTTCAGAAGATGAAATTTGGAGGTGTGAAAATCGATTAACCATCAGCTCCCGGGCTTCCGCCAGCGTTCTCATTTTTAAATACACATTGCGATCCATAATTATACTATCTCCGCTGGCTCTTCATTTGTTCCGGTTAAATTATGAGCCTGGATAAAAAACTGACTACAAAGATAAAACTTCTACCGTCGTGCCTTTGTCCAGTCCTTCCGTGTTGATATCGATTGCAATCAATCCGTCGGCTTTGACCATGGTGTTAATCAGACCGGATTTGCCAAGGATGGGTTCCGCCCATAACTCCCCTGCCTTTTCAAGCAGACGGACGCGTATATAATCGACCCGACCTTGGGCGGATGCAAGGTTACGGCTGATACGTGCAAAAACACTGGCCTTGATGGGTCGAATCTCACCAATACCAGCGATGTGTTCTATAAAAACCTGAACGATTGTCTTAAATACAATCATAGCCGATACCACATGGCCGGGCATCCCCCATACGGCCTTATTTTGAGTTTTTGCCAGAATTGTCGGTTTGCCGGGACGTATCGATATGCCGTGAACCAGTATGCTCGACTGCGGCAGATTAGAGAGTACTTCTATCGTAAAATCACGGGCGCCCACAGAACTTCCGCCGGATATCAAAACCATGTCAGAGTGTGCCAGCGCCTGGGTACATTTATCATAAAGTAGGTTATAATCGTCGCGAACAATTCCATACAGCACCGCCTGGCCGCCGGTTTGCTGTACCTGGCTGAACAATGTATAGCTGTTGGTATCGCGTATCTGGGCCGGTGCCGGGTTGTCTTCCACCGGTACCACCTCGTCTCCCGTTGAAATGATGCCGATTACCGGTTTTTTATAGACCTTAATCTTTGCTTTACCGATGGCCGCCAGCAGACCGCTTTCCTGAGGCCTGAGTTTTTTGCCCCTGGAAATAACGATATCGCCTTTTTTAATGTCCTCTCCGACCGCTATTACATGTTGACCGGGTGCCACGCTTCGAAACACTTCCAGGCTGGTATCATCAAGTGCTTCAGTGTGTTCTATCATTACCACGCTGTCCGCACCTGCAGGCAGCATCCCACCGGTGGCTATCCGGCAGGCCTGGCCGGGTCCAATCGCAAATTCCGGGGACTGGCCCATCGCCACCGAACCGACAACGGTCAAATACGCAGGGTTTCCCTCTGAGGCGCCAAAAGTCGAGGACCCCCGCACGGCATACCCGTCCATAGTAGATCGGGGAAAATCCGGTATGTCATGGTCGGAAACAACATCGGCGGCAAGCACTCTTTCTGTGGTATTTAACAAGGGAACGTCTTCGGTTGCAACACACGGAAAGTCTGACACATACCCCAGAACCTTTGACAGGTCTTTTACTTTGAAAAATTCTTTCATATTATCGTCAAAAAAGTTTGATTCGGAATTTTATAATAAAATATGTAAAACCAAGATGTAGATACAGAAAATGCACGCTTATTTAACCAGGGGCAGCACGGCTCTAAAGTCATCCGTACCGGCTTCTTTCAGCATTTCGTATATGAGCATTTCCGTTGACGTAATTGTTATACCATTCTGGCGTAATCTTTCCAAAGCAATCTCGCAGTTGTGCGGCACACGTGAAGCCACTGCATCACCAACGACCTGGACGCGGTAACGGGCGGTTGCCTCCAGAGCGGTTTGGGCCACACAAATGTGGGCCTCGATGCCCGCGAGGAGCAACACTTTTTTATTATGACTGGCCAGCCTTTTTTTAAATTCTTGCGTACCGAAACAACTGAAAGTGATTTTGGATACTGGTTTTAAATCCTTCAGTTCTGATCGTATTTCATCGACTGTATCACCGAGATTTTGCTGCTCGGTAATCAGGACGGGAAGATCAATAATTTTTGCTAATTTTATCAGCGTGACGATGTTGTCGATGTGCTTTGCGGCTTCCGGTATGGCGGGCACCAGCTTTTTTTGTACATCGACAATCAGCAAAACACAGTCTTCAGCTTTTACCAGGGCTTTTGCAGACAGATCGGTTTTATCCATTTTTGTAGAGTTGAAAATAACTGATCTGGGTCAATGGGTTTGGTGACATGGCCATTCATACCTGCTTGCAAACTTTTACCTTCATCACCAGCCATGGCGTGCGCTGTCATGGCGATAATAGGCAATTCCTTAAAACGGTCCTCTTTGCGTATTTCACGGGTGGCCGTGTACCCATCCATCACCGGCATCTGCACATCCATGAGCACCGCATCATAATTGTTTTCCTTCACTGCGTTGACTGCCTCCTGACCATCATTTGCCAAGGCAACATTAAGACCGGCGCCCTCAAGAATTTCCTTGGCTACCTGCTGGTTGATTTCATTATCTTCGACTAACAGTACATGTGCGCCTCGAATATGTTTCAAAGCCGCGGCTTCTTGTTCATGTCTTTGCGCCACCCGAGAGATCTCGGGCACTGCTTCTCCAAAGGCCTGCATGATGGTGTCAAAAAGCATCGAGGGATTGACCGGTTTAAGGAGAAAACCCTCTAAGCCCAACTGATCAGCCTGTTGCATGACCTCTTCCCGGCCGTAGGCGGTCACCAGAACGATGGCTGGAATTTTATTCAAACCCGTATGGTTTTTAATGCGTTTGGAGGCCTCGATACCATCCATACCCGGCATTTTCCAATCAATGATCACAAGCTCAAATGGTTTATCTTTATTGGCCGCTTCAAGTTCTGTGATGCCTTCTTCCCCGGACGCCGCTACTGAGACCTCAAATGAAAAAGATTCCAGCATTTCCTGAAATATGCTCCTTGAAGTGGCGTTGTCGTCCACCACCAAAAATTTCATGCCGCGCAGTTCAGATGCGGGCTTATATTGTTTTTGGGCCTTCTCTTTGCCCAGACCGAAGTTGGCGGTAAAACTGAAAATGCTGCCCCGGCCCTGCTGGCTTTCCACCCAGATTTCGCCACCCATCATCTCGGCCAGGCGCTTGCTGATCGTTAACCCCAGGCCGGTGCCGCCATATTTGCGGGTGGTAGATGTGTCTGCTTGCATAAACGGTTGAAACAGCTTGGCCGCCTGCTCTGAAGTCATGCCAACGCCTGTGTCTTGAACCGAAAATTTCAAGGTGACCTGTGCTTTGTCTTTTTTGACCAATTCGGTGGAGATGACGATCTCCCCGGCGTCTGTAAATTT
>CAMYNZ010000010.1 GCA_947259865.1 uncultured Desulfobacterales bacterium
CATCTCGCATGGCATAGCTGGCATTTGTACTGAGATTGAGTAAAACCTGATGGATTTGAGTCGGATCTGCATTAATGTAACCGGCATTCTTTTCAACCAACTGACGAATTTCAATGCTGGCGGGTAACGTGGCCCTGAGCATTTTCAGGGCTTCACTGATCAGGGGGTCGATTTGAACCGGTCTGAGCTCGGTTGCACCCTGCCGGCTGAAGGCCAGAATCTGGCTGACAAGATCCCTGGCACGATAGGCCGATTTAAGCGATAGCACCAGGTGTTGCCTTGCCTTGATGTCTTTGGGGAGATCCAAAATCGCAAGCTCCGTATATCCCAGGATTGCAGCCAGAATGTTATTGAAATCATGTGCAATTCCTCCGGCCAGGGTTCCGATGGCCTCCATTTTTTGGGCCTGCTGCAGTTGTGATTCCAAGTGTTTACGTTCTGAGATATCTTCGATCATACCGTCATAGTATTTTATTTTTCCGTTATCATCTTTAACACTTACCACCGTTACGGATGCGATAAATGGAGAGCCGTCTTTTCTTTTCAGGTTCAACTCCTCATTTTGGGCATATCCCTTTTGCAACATTATTTTATTGAACTTTACCCGATCATCGGGGTTCTGGTATAGATCAGCTACGGCAACTGAAAGAAATTCATCCCGGTCAGAAAATCCGAACATGGTCACGATGGCCGGATTGGCTTCGATAAAGCTGCCCTTTGATCCAGGAGTATTTCGATATATTCCGACACTGAGATTATTGGTCAATGTCTCATACCTTTCTTTGCTTTCCCGAAGTTCTTTTTCATAATGTTTGCGATCGGTGATATCCTGAACCGCACCATAGATGTGCGTTACCCGTTTTGTTTCCTCGCTCCATACCGGTATACCGTAGTCACGCATCCAGCGCGTTTCTCCGTTTTTGTGAATAATACGATATTCAACAATACTGGCTTTACCGCCCAGCAATGCTTTTAACTGTCCCAGGGGAATGGACATATCATCCGGGTAAATCATGGCTTCCCATCCGCCCTTTGCGGTTAATTCTTCAGCCGTAAATCCGGTGATTCTTGCCATGGCCCCCGTTACCCAGTCACTCGTCAGCAGACCATCAGCATCGACTCGAAAGGCATACGCAAAATCCGAGGTGAGTTCAGAAATAATCCGGTATCGTTCTTCGGATTCAATTATGGCCTGCTCCGCCTCAATTCTTTTGGTCACATCTTGGGTCAAAACAAGTTTGGCTTTTCTTCCTTCAAAATTGAGGGTGTGAGATGTAATTTCGACGAATATGAGTGTTCCATCTTTGAGAATGTGTCTCCAAATCCCGGCATCGTCGAAACCCTCGGACACCTGGGAAATTTTATTGAGAAGGGCGGGAATATCCTCCGGAGGGCGAATGTCCTTGATGGTCATTTTAAGGAATTCTTCACGAGTATGACCATAATGTCGAATTGCGGCCTTGTTGACCGCCAGAAATCTGAGGGTTTCCAGATCATAGACCCACATGGCGTAGGGATTGTTTTCGTAGATTTTTTTGTAAATTGCGTCAGATTCGTCCGGGTTTTTTATGTTTGGATCCGGCTGCTTGCTCTCCAATTTTTGTGCCGCCACCTGTTGGCGTAAATTTTCGAGCTCAGTAACGAGCTGTTTTTTGGTTTTTTTATCGTCTTTCATCAATCACACTCTAGCCTGATATTGGCTCTCAGGTTTTATTAAAGAGTATATCGTCGCTTTTGTTGAAAACTTTAGCCCCGATCCCGTCAGGCCGAAAGCAGAGATATTTGTTGCCATCGTCAACCTGTTTCACAATTGCCAAGGCTACAAAGGTTTAAATTAAAACGAAGTAAACCATGGCTGTTGGACCTGAAACTTTCAAAGGCTTTGCCGTTTAAGTGATTTATGGCTCGATCAGCTCAAATTTAGGGTATGCAACCTAAACTTTTCGATAACCTCTTTGATAGGCATCCAGTAGACTTCGTCCGATAGGCGAAGTCATTGACTTGGGCGGGTTCGGCCCGGGCTGTGAGACAAATTGGCAGTTGACTTACCAATGTGGTTATGGTTGATTGATTATCCATTTTGGCAGGAAATTTGGCTCAAAAAATCGACGCCACGTTGTTGTTATCTATAATTGGGAAGGTGTCTCAGCCGTGAATGTCTCCTATATCATCCAGCAGCATGTGAGCGAAAATCCCGATAAGACCGCTATAATTTTTGGTGAGCGCCGCATATCTTATTTGGCGCTTGACCGCCTGATAAATCGGTTTGCCGGCGGGTTGATGAGTGCGGGTTTAAAGCGGGGTGAGGTTTTATCAGTATTTTTACCCAGTCTGCCGGAGCTGATAATCGGTTATCTGGGGGCAGTTCGAGCGGGAATTACGGTGAATGTGGTTAATGCCATGCTTCGGGAGCAGGAAGTGGCATATATCCTGAAAGACTGCCAAACCCGCGCAATTCTGGTGGATGATAAAAGATTGCCGATAATTGAGCCGGTATATTCACAGGTGGAATCGCTGGGAAAGGTGATCGTCCTGGGGACTTCGAAAATAGGAGATTTTACCGCATATGATCAAGTGTTAGGTCAGGGCGATGACCAATTCGAACCCGTAAGGACTGTGGAGAGCGACCTGTGTCACCTGATGTACACATCGGGTACGACCGGATTCCCAAAAGGCGTGATGGCCACCCACCGCAACATCCGGCACAACGCCGTCAAATTCGGAGCGGTGCACTTTAAGCCGGAGGATACCATCATGGTAGCCACGCCCATATTCCACTGCTGGGGACTGGTCAACGGCACCTTTGGGATGCTGTCCCGGGGGGGCACCGTAATCACGGTGGAGCGTTTCTATGCCGATCAAACATTGGCCGATATAGAAAGGCTCAAGCCGACTATTTTTCAGGGGGTTCCGCCCATGTTCAATCTGCTGCTACGGCAACCGGATTTGACCACCCGGGACCTCTCTTCGGTGGTATTTTGCCTTTCAGCAGCTACCAAGATGCCGGAAAATCTGATACGACAGGTGGAGGAACGGCTGAAGTGGCGTTATGCTGAAGCCTGGGGACTTACCGAGGTTTCCTGCGTGGGGACCACCGCACCTTTTACCCAGACTCGACTCGGTTCATGCGGCCGGGGCATGGATGATGCCGAGATCAAGGTGGTGGATGATTTTGGTAATACCCTGCCACCCGGACAACAGGGGGAATTATGCATCAAAGGCACCTGCGTCACCAGGGGGTATCTCAATAAAGCTGAAGCCACCCGGAACGCTTTCGATCCCGAGGGCTGGTTTCATTCCGGTGACGTGGCTCACATGGATGAAGATGGATACGCTTATATTGTTGACCGTAAAAAAGATATGATCAATGTGGGGGGTGAAAAAGTATTTCCCTCTGAAGTCGAGGACATGATGCTCGCCCACCCCAAGATAAAAGATCTGGTGGTCGTGGGTATTCCGGATGATTTAAAAGGTGAAGCCCCCAAAGCTTTTCTCCAGCTCCAGGAAAACGATACGACCACAGAACAGGAAATCAAAGAGTTCTGCAAACTTAATATGGCCCCTTACAAAGTGCCTGTGGCCGTAGAATTCGTGCAGGAGATCCCGCGATCTGCATCCGGCAAGGCCCTGAGACGGATGCTGCGGGATATGGAATGGAAAAAGTGAAGGGTTGGCCGTTCGTAAGCAGGCTGTGTCGTAATTCGTCATCCCGGCCAAGTCCCGCGAAGCGGGGGGCGAGCCGGGATTCAGTAATGGCCTGTTAACCTGAGCAAATTCTGGATTCCGCTTCGACTTCGCTCAGGGTGGTGAGCCTGTCGATCCACGGATCTCCCTCACCTCTGGTGAACTCGTCCGGAATGACGGCTTTTTGCGAATGGTGACATAGTCTCAAAGCGGTTGAATAGAATTCTTGATAGGGAAATTCCTGATTGGACAAGGAGGTAATTCATAATGAAAAGCATTTTGACCGGTCTCGAAGAGGCTGCAGGGCTTGTAGATGACGGTGCCCTGGTTACATTTGGCGGTGCTACTTTTTCGAGGGCTCCGATGGAGTTTGTCCGGGAGCTCGTGCGTCAGGGGAAAAAGAATCTGAACTTGATAGATCGCGAACCGGCCATCGATTTTGACCTGCTTATCGGTGCGGGCTGCGTGGCCAAGGTCCGAACGGGGATGTTGGCCTTTGAAGTTTTTGGGATGGCACCCAATTTTCGAAAGAAATCGGAAAAGGGAGAAATCGTCACCAAAGAAGGTGCGTGTCAGCCGATTATCGCCGGATTTCGTGCGGCGGCCATGGGTTTGCCCTCGCTTCCGATAAAAGGAATGCTCGGCTCCGACCTGCTGACCATCAGCGAGGTGATCGGCAGCCAGAAGCAGATAGAAGACCCGTTTACCGGTGAAACCATGATTGCGGTTAAAGCCATAGAACCCGATATTGCCGTCATTCATGCCCAAAAAGCGGATGAATACGGCAATGTGAGGATCGAAGGCCCCTTATACGAAGACGTTATCAAAGCCAAAGCGGCCAGGAAGGTGGTGGTGACCGTTGAAGAATTGATCCCCAACAGTGAAATCAGAAAAAACCCCGAAGCTACGAGTATTCCACACTTTATTGTTGATGCTGTTGTCGAGACACCCAGGGGTGCGTATCCCTGCTCCTGTTTTAATTATTATGATGTGGACTACGAGCACATCCAGCAATATCTCAAGGCGGCGGCCAAGGATCAATTTGAACAATATCTGACTCAAAACGTCTACAGGAGGGCAACCGCATGAGTGCTAAGATCGAGACACCGGATCTGATGATCCATGCCATGGCTGCCGAGATCGAAAATCACGCCACTGTTTTGCATGGTGTTTCTTCACCATTGCCAATTCTGGCCATGAGCGTTGCACGCCAGACCCATGCCCCGGATATGGCCTATATTTCAGGAGCGGAGGGTGTTGATCCCGAGCTTGACAGAATTTATCCTTCGTCTTTTGATTCCCGGCATAATCGCAATGCGGTCGCATATTTCGGTTTGCACGAGGCCTTTGACCTGGCACAACGGGGAGAATTGAGCACGATGTTTCTGGGTGCGGCCCAGATCGACCGTTACGGCAATACCAATCTGAGTGTCATCGGGGATATTGACCGTCCCAAAGTTCAACTACCGGGTGGAGCGGCGTCTGCATTTTTGATGCCCATTACACCCAAAGTTGTGATCTGGGCCACGCGTCATTCCAATCGGGTGTTTGTTGAAGAAGTGGATTTTGTGACCGGCCAGGGCTATAACAACCGTTCCGAGGTTTGCAAGAAAAACGAAATTGTGGTGATATCAAATCTGGGAGTCATGAATTTTAAAAATCCGGATCGGATGATGCAGATCCAGAAATACCACCCGGGACATACCGTTGACGAAATTAAGGAAAACACCGGTTTCGATCTCAAGGTAGCCCCGGATGTGGCCGAGACCCCTGTTCCCGGTCAGGGGATCATTGAACTGATCAATCACATAGATCCGGACGGGGTCAGGTACAGCGAATTTCATTAACCCGCTTTACGGGCCTGATGCGTCCATTTGCTGTGTTATCAGGGGTTCGCGGTATTACAATACAGCTTCACCCCTGATGCCGTGCAACTGAACGCATCAGGCTCGTAAAACAAACAACTATCGGGTTTTTTAGCAAGACATTAATGGGTTAATTTTGGCTTCGGTGTCAAAATTAAATTTCAAATGAAAGGAAAGGGAACTTATCATGGCAGATTTAAAAGAGGTTGAACATGCTTTGAACACGTACGTCCGTCCGCTCACCTTCCCGGTGGCCATAAAAATGCTCAAATCGGAGGACGAAATACCCGAAAAGACCCGCCGGCCATTTCAGCAAATGAAAAAAAAGGTAGCCATATGCCAGGGAATCGGTATGGCCAGGAAATTAGGATGGGCCATTGCGATGGGCAAGGAAGACATGCAATGTTCCCTGGGGGCGGCCCCTTTCGGTTTTTTCAAGAACATAAATTTTTTTGATGAAGGAAATATAGCTGCGGGCATGTTCACCGCTTCAAAGGAAGTCGGAAAAAAAGAGGAGGACCTTATTGATCGGTTTGATTATGGGGCCTACAGTCATATTCTGGTGGCCCCCATCAGTCGCGCGGCATTTGAACCGGATCTGCTAATGATGTATGGAAATCCGGCACAGATTATGAGACTCATCCAGGGGGCGCTGTTTAATGAAGGTGGGGCGGTGCAGTCTTCCGCAATGGGTCGGTTGGGGTGTGCATCCATTATTACGGTAGTGAAAAACAACGAATGCCGGTTTCTGGTCCCCGGTAACGGAGATAGAATTTTCGGCATGACCCAGGACTATGAGATGTCCTTTATGATTCCTGGCTCCAAGTTGGATTCGGTACTGGATGGTCTGGCCCAAACCCATAAATCCGGAATAAGATACCCCATCACCAGTTTTTTTAATTTTGAAGGAACCTTCCCGCCGTCATACCAGGAGCAAATGAAGATCTGGCAGGAGGAAGGAGAATTGTAAATGGAAACCTATACCGGACGACAGCGGGTTGCGGCGGCTTTTAAAAAAACCTTTACCGACCAGGAAATCGAAATTGACAGAATTTCCGCCTATCCCATCATGGGCCAGTGCAATGCCCAGCTTGTGGGTGCCAGCATAAGGGAGTTTTTGCTGGATCCCAAGGTCTTTGTAAAAGCCCAGGTAGCCGCCTATGAGCGATACAGGCCGGATATCGTGGTCATGCAGGGGGATCTTCTCATGGATGTCGAAGCCATGGGCAATGAACTCAAATTCCCCGAAGACAGCATGTGCATATCCACCAAAGTGGCCCTCGAGGATAAGGGCAAACTGAGCAGCCTCCAGCTGGCAGATCCCACAAAGGACGGTCGTATGCCGGTATATCTGGAAATTCTGGCCGAAACAAAAGAAATCATCACCGATTCGGTTGTGTCTGCCGTGATTGCCGGGCCCTGGACCATTGCGATTGGTCTCAGGGAGGCTAGCCGGCTTTTGCGGGATGCGATGAAGGACCCGGATTTTGTCCATGAACTTATGCGGTTTTGCACTCAAATGTCCATGCGGTTCGGAGAAGCCGTTTATCCCCTGAAGGTGGGGCTGAGCTATTCTGAGGCCCCGGCCTCGTGCAGCCTCATTTCTCCGAAGATATACCGTGAATTTATCTTTCCTTACCATAAAGAGATCGTCGATCATTTCAAGGAGAAAAAGGTCGGGACAGGACTTCATGTTTGCGGTTATGCGGATCCCATCCTGGAAGATATTGTCAATACGGGTGTTACCAACATCAGCATCGATGCCCCATCGGATCTGGCCAGGGCCGTGGAGGTTACCAGGGGCAGGGCGGTGCTTATCGGTAATGTAAACACCAATATCTTTTATTCAGGCAGCCGACAGGACATGGAGCAGGCGATCAAAGATTGCATCGCTGTCGCTCCCAAGGACAGCGGATATGTTCTGGCCTCAGGCTGTGAGGTGCCCGGTATTGCTCCACCCGAAAAAGTGGATTGGTTTATGGAGCTGGTTAATGAATTGCTTTAGTTATTCGACACCATGACACGAATGAAAAAGATTAAAAATGTCTCTCGCAAAGGCGCTAAGACGCCAAGGCGCCAAGATGATTTAAATTATAGATTCTAATTATTTTATTTCGCGAGCTTTGCGGCTTTGCGTGAGATAAAAATTGGCTAAAACAACATTATTGGTGAGGTGACATATGGGACTTTATGACTTTACTTTCTACGACCTGATCGAGCGCAATGCCGTTAGTTTTAATCAAAAAGCCGCCTGGATCGAGGCGGATGACGGCCGGACCTTGACTTTTTCCCAGTATAAAGAAAATGTGGATCGTCTGGCTTGCGGTCTGCAAAAATCCGGTCTCAATAAAGGAGACCGTATCGGTGTTTTGGGGAAAAATAGTCTGGAATATTATCTTCTTTACGGTGCGGCTGCGGCCCTGGGGGTTATTATGCTGCCGATCAACTGGCGACTTTCGGCCGAGGAAGTTGGTTTTAATCTGAATGATTGTGAGCCCAAACTGGTTTTTGCGGATCAGGAATATCAGGCGTTGATCCAGGGCTTAAAAGAAAAACTTCCATCCGTGGAGAAATACTATAACTTGAATAAATCAGGGGGAGACTTTCTCGCCTTTGACGGTTTGTTGGATAGTTCGGCTGATTTCCAACCGGTGGATGTATCTACCGATGACGGGTTTGTCATCATCCACACAGCGGCTGTGGCCGGCAGGCCCAGGGGAGCGTTGCTGAGCCACGGAAATGTTCTTTGTGCCGATATGCATTTTGATTATCTTTTTAATGTAACCCCTGAAGACGTGCATCTGAATCTTTTGCCGCTTTTTCATGTAGCCGGGTTCTTTATGGCCACAACAAGTTTTCAGGCAGGTGCTTTAAACGTCAATATGAGTAAATTTGATCCAGCCAGAGCCGTCGAACTTATCGAAGATGAAAGTGTCACCATGATGTTCACCTTTTCACCGATTCTCAGCTCTGTTCTTGAACAACACGAAAAAACCGGCAAAGCGATCAAGAGCCTGCGGATCGCCGCCGGATTGGATTCACCTGAAACCATTGAAAAATATCAACAGTTAACCGGCGGAAAATTTTACTGCCTCTACGGCCAGACCGAAACCTCCTGCGTGGCCACCTTTGCTGATTACAGTGACCGGCCCGGTTCAGCGGGCAGAATGCTGCCATTGACCTTGGTAAGGCTTGTGGACGACTACGATAACCCGGTAGCGGCGGGACAGGTGGGTGAAATCACCGTCAAAGGGCCCATGGTTTTCAGGGGTTACTGGAATCTTACCGAAGACAATGAATATACCTTTAGGGAGGGATGGCATCACACCGGTGATCTGGGCCGCTTTGACGAAGACGGCTTTCTCTGGTACGCGGGACGCAAGGCCGAAAAGGAGCTGATAAAACCGGGCGGTGAAAATGTCTACCCGGCCGAAGTGGAAAAGGTAATACTTGAACACCCCGCTGTTGAAAAAACGGTTGTTTTTGGTGTCCCCGATCCCAAATGGCATGAAGGCATCAAAGCGGTCTGTCTGCTCAAAGAAGGTCAATCTCTTGAACCCCAGGCGTTGATCGAATTTGTGGGTGAACGCATCGCCAGGTTTAAAAAGCCACAATACGTTGTATTTATTGAGGATTTGCCATTGACCGACGACGGCTCTCCGGATAGAGAAAAGATTAAGGAGCTATATGGCGGCGAGCAGAAGTAGGATTTTCCTTGTCATAGTATGAAAATAAAAGCCCTACAAAATGAGTAGGGCTTTTATGTATTACTATGTGCCAGGTTACTAACAGATACCGTTCATGCGATCTGCTTTGCATATTTTATAGGTTGAATATCGAATGCCCGCCCGCCTTGCCTGAGCGGCTCGCGATGGCGGGCAGGTCGAACAAGAAATTTCGAACCGAAAAAACGAGAATATCGAATACCGAATCCTGAATATCGAAGATCGAAGTAAGGTATTCTGTCAATTTTATAGAAAGGACTGAGCAAAGCGAATCCACCCTTCGATATTCTGCGGTTCTGCGGTTCGCTTTTCATTGGTTCTGCGGCTCGCTTTTCTCTGGATCTGCGGTACAAAAAAGCACTAAAGGTAAAATTAACGCCTGCCTGCTATTTTATATCACAACCCTGAATTGGCTTATTCATCACTAAGTTTTGCATGCCGGGCAAGGGAATCGCTATCGTAGCCCGCTTTTTTGTAGTTTTCCAGAGCCCGGGTTTTGAGATTTTTATCTTTGGTTTTTTCGGAGTGCTTATCCGCAAGCTCAGCGGCGTGACTCCACATACCCGATTTTTCATATTCCTTGATTTTATTTTTTACCCCGGCATGTTCTCCGGATTCTTCCATAACGGCCGAATGGCACCGGGAGATAACCTTTTTAACTTTGCTGCCGCAATGCAGGCAGGTTGTTAACGGTTTATCACTAATCCGTTGAAATATTTCAAATCCACGCCGGCAGTTACGGCAGGCATTGTCAGGGGTTAACGCTTGGTATTCATAGATCGGCATAAACAAAAATCCTTACACACAGCACCAGCAAGTTGCATGTTCTCAGAACTCACTGTTCTATAATACGAATTAAGGCGAAACCTCCAGGGGTTATATTAATTGGGTGTCTAATTGTCAACAATCCTAAGATGTCATACTTTATGCTGTTAATGTGAATTGATCGGGAGAGTGTATGAAAATACCCAATCCGAAGCATGCTGAAAAACTTATCAGCCTCGTGAACAGCTGCCCATATTTTACCCTTATTTCTATGAAGATTGTTGAGATTGGCCTCGGGTACGCACGCCTTGAGATTGATTTAGCCAAGAAACATCTGCAGCCCTTTGGCCTCGTTCACGGTGGTGTTTTTGCTACAATCATTGACTCAGCTGCATCCTGGGCGCTGTTTTACGGAATAGAGGATCACGATGCAGGTTTGACCTCGGTTGACCTCAAACTCAATTACCTTGCACCCGCAGTCGCAGGCAAGCTGATTGCCAGGGGCCGTCAAATAAAAATCGGTAAAACCCTTGGTTATGCCGAAGCAGAAGTGGCCGACCAGACCGGCAAGATGGTTGCCCATGGGACATCAACGATCATGATTCTTCCCGGCAAGTCGCCGGTTGCGGATTTGCCCTTTCCGCCTAAATTTATGGAATAATGTTCACTGTTTGAACCATAAATCCATTTGAGAGCAGGCAACTACAGCCTTGACTATGTTGTCGGCGATTTGTAAAGTACCTTAGATCTTTTTATTTTTTGACAGGATCAACAGGATAGACAAGATATTACCGGTTTCCTGAAGAAACCGGTAAAGCCCTATCCGCTTCCAGCGGAAACATGTATGCTATTAATTTAAATAAATTAAATTATTAATAAATACTCTACAGGGTTCGAGTATTGAATCGATCTTTTTCGCCGAAGGCGATTGTTGTTTCTGGCTTTCTTCCGGAAAGCCAGAGAAAAATATCCAATCAATCCTGTAGATCCTGTCTGAATTAAAACTAATATCGATTGAAAACTACTATCTGTGCACGATATAACTCAGATACAGTAAACTAACAGGAGAGGCAATGATGGCTATCGAAGATATTCTTAAAGGGAAAAAGATACTTATCGTAGATGATGAACCTGATATTCTGGAAACTCTGGAAGATATCCTTGAAGACTGTGATGTTGAAACGGCCGCCACCTTTGAATCGGCTAAAGAACTAATGGAAAACACCCGATACGATGCTGCCATTCTGGATATTATGGGGGTCAAAGGCTTCGATCTCTTAGAGATGGCGACGGCAAAAAAGATACCGGCATTGATGCTGACGGCCCATGGCTTGAATCCCGATAACCTGGTGGGTTCAATCAAACTGGGTTCCAAATCCTATATCCCCAAGGAAAAAATGTTCGAGATAGACGTCTATCTCAAAGAAATATTGCTTGCCAAACAAAAGGGTATCGAGAAGTCCGGCAAATGGTTGGATCGGTTGGAATCTTTTTTTGATAACCGTTTCGGGCCTGGATGGAAACATAAAGATAAAAAATTTTGGGAAGAGTTCGACAAAACCTATAAGGTTTCAAAGGACGAGCTGGAAAAAATTATGTAGAAAGGGTTTTGGGGTTCTATGTTCAGGGTTCCCCAAGGTTCAAGGTTCAGGGTTCAGGGTTCAACTGAAAAACCAAATCACCCATCTTAACTATATTAACCTAAGGAAAGTAATAAATCATGACATTAATGACAGGAGACAACTATCTCGCGAGTCTGAAAAAACTTGATCATCATGTTTTTATCCAGGGAGAAAAGATCGAGGATGTGACCAGCCATCCTTTGGCAAAGCCACCGGCTATGGCAATGGCCGAAACATTCTTCCAGGCTGAACACGATGAAATGAATTCATTATTCACGGCCCAGTCCCATCTCACCGGTGAAACCGTAAACCGTTTTGCCCATATCCAGCAGAGTCGGGAAGACCTGGTCAAAAAGATCGTGATGTTAAGGGAGATGGGCAGAAAGACGGCTTGCTGTTTCCAGCGCTGTGCCGGTCTGGACTGCATGAATACGGTTTATGCCAATACCTATGATATGGATCAGAATTTTGGAACCCGTTACCATGGCCGTTTCGTCGATTATCTCAAATATTTGCAAGCCAATGATCTGGTGCCGGCTGCATGCATGACGGATACCAAAGGGGATCGAAGCCTTCCACCATCGAAACAAATCGATAAAGATCAATACTTGCATATCGTGGAAGAGCGCAAAGGCGGTATCGTAGTTCGGGGCGCCAAAATGCATATCACCGGGGCGGTTAACTCCCACGAATTAATCGTCGTCCCCACCAGAGCGCTGAATGAGGACGACCGGGATTATGCCGTCGCGTTTGCAGTACCGGCAGACACTGAAGGGTTGACGTTTATATACGGGCGACAGCCTTCGGATACCAGACGCCTCGAGCAAAAGCGATTGGATGTGGGCAATTTGTACTATGGCGGTTGTGAAGCCCTGGTGGTTTTTGATGACGTTTTTGTTCCGGAAGAGCGGATATTCATGAAGGGCGAATATTCGATGGCCGGCCGTTTGGTGGAGCTTTTTACCGCCCATCACCGTGCCAGTTACGGTGGCTGTAAGGTAGGGGTCGGTGATGTATTAATTGGGGCAGCAACTGCCATTGCCGAATCACAGGGAACCTATAAAGCTTCCCACATCAAAGATAAAATAGCAGAGATGATTCATCTGAATGAAACACTGCATGCCGGTGCATTGGCGAGTGCCGGCAAAGGATATCAGACAACCAGTGGCGCGTATGCGGTGGATGCACTTTTGGCCAATGTTTGCAAACTCAATGTAACCCGATTTCCGTTTGAGATATCCCGCCTGGCCCAGGACATCGCCGGTGGTCTTCTGGTTACCATGCCGTCTCTGGATGACAGGGATAACCCCGAGGTCGGTAAATTTATCAACAAATATCTGGTGGGAACAGCAGACGTGGACAGTGAGAAACGTATGCGAATTTTGCGGCTTATTGAAAACATTACGTTAGGCACCGGTGCCGTTTCATATCTGACAGAATCCATTCACGGGGCAGGTTCCCCCCAGGCCCAGAAAATAATGATTGCGCGATTGGCTGACCTGGAATCCGCTAAATCTTATGCCTACAAACTTTGCGGGATTTCATAGTGCGTTGCGGTTTCAAGGCTGGGCCATACACGTTAGAATTTAAGGCTTTTCCCCGAATTATTTTGTAATAACTTCTGAAGAAAGTGTACATGAGTTTTAGCTTTTTTTAGTTAACCGCCCGCTCACTTCGTTCGCTCGACAGACGCTGACGGACACAGACTTTTACCTCCGCGACCAGGCTTCGCACAAGGCTTCGCCCCGGCAGGCCTGCGGGGGCAAAACCAGCAATCCCGCTGAAGCGGGATACCTTCTGCTTATCTGCCTGAAAGGCATGCGGATTTTGCCCGGGCAAGTCGCCCGGGCAAAAATGTTTTGTCTGCGATATGTCTGCGCGTGCCCTGTTAAATTCCGCTTTGCGGACCTCCTCCGGAGGATTTAACAGGGTGAATCTGCGGTTAATACATAAATTTGTTTCGGATGGATATGATGATTGAAGAAACCATGTCCAGGATGGAGCGATTTGAGGCGGCGGTAGCCCTTGAAAAGCCGGACCGGGTGCCGGTTATGCCGTTAATGACCGCTTTTGCCGTTCGCAGTCAGGGTATGACCCAGGGAGAAGCGTGGCGTGATCCTGACAAGGGTTTTCAAGCCATGCTGAATACGTTTAATGATCTCGGTGGATTCGACAGACTGTACAAACCGAATCTTTTCTGGCCCATGATCGGCGGCCGATTCTGTTCGACACCGGTCAGGGTGTTGATACCGGGCCGGCAATTACCCGAAGATGCGCTGAATCAAATCCAGGAACAGGAACTTTTCAGCAGAGATGATTATGATAAACTGGCTGCTTTAGGCTGGAACGCCTTTTGGGACGAACATTATGAAAAGATGAGTGGGCGCGGGATGCAAAGACTCGTTATCACGCAAAACCATCTTCTGGATCTTTATATCAATGAAGTCGAGGCCTATCAAAGTCAGGGCATCTATCCTTTATTCGGAGCCTGGGTCGATTCTTCCTCTATGGCTTTTTCCATGGGCCGCACACTGACCCAGTTTACCATGGATCTCTATGAAGTTCCCGACAAGGTCAAAGCGGCCATGGATGCCTCCTGCGATGATCTTATCCAAAATGCCCTGGATCTGGTCGCCATGACCAAGATTCCGCTGGTTTTTATTGTCCTTGAGCGTGGTTCAGGATTCTATTATCACACCGATATTTTCGAGCAATTTGAATGGCCCTACCTGCAGCGCTATGTGGATGCCTTTGTCTCGGAAGGGTTAACACCCTGGTTTCATCTCGATACCGATTGGAGCTTGAATTTGCCGTATTTCAAACAACTTCCAAAAGCCAAATGTGTGGCAGACCTTGATAGTACCACCGATATTTTCAAGGCCAAGGAGATCCTCGGCGGCCACATGTGTATCAGCGGCGATGTGCCTGCATCACTCCTGACGCTGGGTACTCCCGAGGATGTTCGCGAATATTGTCAGAAGCTCATCGACGAAGTCGGAAAGGGCGGCGGCTTTATGTTGACCACGGGTTGTGAGTGTCCTGTGGATGCCAGGTTTGAAAATGTAAAAATGATGGTCGAGGTAGCTAAGACTTACAATGGCCGCTAGAACCTATCTCAAAAATGCGTCTAGGGGTCCAGTGCTGCGTTACGGAATGGCTCAAAATGCTCACATTATATGAAAGAAAGCGGATCCAGAAAAAATGGATATTAACCATTTTTTTACTTTGAGCTTTCAGCTTTCAGCTATGAGCTTATATGCTTTCAGCTATGGGCTTTTATACGCCTTGGTGAATAATAACAGGCAGGGTAAAACATGCGCGGACAATTTTATATAATTTTGGTGGTATTGTTCCTTCAATTTCCGTCAGGTTTCGGCCTCCAGGCACAAACTAACGTTAGGGTTGGAATATATCAAAATGAACCACTCGTTTTTACCGATAGCGATGGAGTGGTAAAAGGTATTTATATTGATATTTTGAATTATATTGCAAAAATAGAGGGATGGCAGATTGAATATATCGCAGGCTCCTGGGAAGAATGTATCAGCAGACTGGAAAAAGGGAAAATTAATTTGCTGGCGGCTATCGCTTACTCGGAGGAAAGAAGCAAACGATACCGTTTCAACAGTGAAACTTTGGTAACCAACTGGGCCCAGATATATACCCAGAAAAACTCTCAAATCCAATCTCTGCTCGACCTCAAAGGCAAAAAAATCGCAGTTTTAAATGGAGATATTTATTATCAAATATTTAAACGTGTTGATAAAAGTTTTAAAATTAAACCGGTTTTTGTTGAAGTTGACGTATATGACGACATATTGAAACTACTTGATAGCAGGGTTGTGGACGCCGGGATTGTTTCGCGAATATACGGGATGTATCATGAAAAGGATTATCAGATAACAAAAAGTCCGATTAATTTCAGCCCGGTGGAGCTTCGTTTTGCAGCGCCCAAGGGCCTTAGCGGGTTTATAATTGATTCCATTGATCGCCATCTAAGAGAACAAAAAAAAGTTCAGCATTCTGTCTACTATCGTTCTTTAAACCTTTGGATGGAAGGGGTTCACAAACTTGTTTTCCCCGGGTGGTTGAAACCCTTTTGGGTACTGAGTTTTATCGCCGGGCTATTGGCACTATTAACCGGGGGAACCCTGATATTACGATGGCAGGTTCGTGTGCGAACCGATGCCTTGAGGGAGTCTATCGCTGCCAGAGAAAGAATCGACAGTGAATTGCGAATCGCACATGAAATTCAGATGGATCTGGTACCCAAGGTCTTTCCCCCTTTTCCTGACAGATCTGAATTCGATCTGTATGCCGTGCTGGAACCGGCCAAACAGGTCGGTGGTGATTTTTATGATTTTTTCTTTATTGACCCGCAGCGCCTCTGTTTCCTTATCGGGGATGTGTCGGACAAGGGCGTGCCGGCGGCTTTGTTGATGGCCCGCACCAAAACACTCATCAAATCAGCGGCCAAAGGCAGGATTGGACCGGATCAAATACTGGATATCGTAAACAAAGAAGTCTCGATCAATAACGACCTGTTTATGTTCGTTACCGTGTTTTGCGGAATTCTGAAAACCGACACCGGAGAAGTTTGGTATACAAATGCCGGCCACAATTCTCCCCTAATGGTGTATCCTCTTGAAGACCCTGAATACTTAGCGGGTACCGGCTCTACCGCGCTTGGCATCGATGTGGATTCAACTTTTAAAAAAGCTAATATAGTGCTAAAATCCGGTTATACACTGTTTATGTATACGGATGGCGTTACCGAAGCCTTTAATAGAGATGAAGAAACTTTTTCCGAACAACGGCTGATACAGGCGCTTTCATCGTATCGTAAAGCGTCAACCCGGCAGATGGTTTTATCCATCCTGAAAAAAATTAAAATATTTAGCGGTGATATGCCGCAAACGGACGATATAGCCATACTGGCATTGAAATTCACGCCCGCAGAAGTGCAAACACATGAACAAGACATTTATTCTAAAAAATGATCTTAACGAAATTAAAAAATTGACGGACATGTTGTGCAAGCTTTGTGAAGAGAATGACCTTGGCAATAAGGTTCTTTGCGATGTTACTCTGGCGTTGGAGGAAATTTTCGCCAACATTGTCCATTATGCATATGATGATAATGAAGAGCACCTCGTAAAAATCCACATCAAAATCCACGATAATCTTTTTTCCATGAAAATCACGGATGACGGAAAGCCCTTTAATCCGCTGGAGGTTCCGATGACCAATACTGAAGCCTCCTTTGAAGAGCGGAAAATAGGGGGTTTGGGTATCCACCTGGTTCGACACTTGATAGATGAATTGGATTACAAACAGGTTAAGGGCAAAAATATGCTCACAATGAAGATCCGGCTGCAATAATAAAAAGGAGAAATTATGTCATCACAACTGAAGGTTACCATCGAGCAAAAAGCAAAAAACGCTTACATTGTTTACCCTTCGGGTTCACTGAACAGTAATACCTTTCAAATATTCGAGGAAAGACTCGGTGCCATTTTGAATGAATCACCCAAACTTCTGGTATTTGATCTGGATGAACTTGATTATTTAAGCAGCGCCGGGATACGGGTTATATTGAGGACCAGAAATGCATTGAAAAAAAACAATGGAAAAATTACATTTATGAATCTTCAACCCCAGATCAAAAAAGTATTTGATATCATCAATGCCTTACCGTCCATGCAAATATTTGCAAGCATTGACGAATTGGATGATTATCTGGATGTTATGCAGAAGAAGGTTGCCCGCGGAGCTCACAGCTGATAAGCCTCCCAGCTTCCTGGCCTCCGAGCCTCCAGCATAGTTGCTTTCAGCTTTCAGCCTTGAACTATTTTCCATCTTGCCTCAAATAAGCCAACGTCGAGTGTCCCGCAATATAATAAAAATCCGATTGAATAACTTTATCACTTCCAATCTTAATTTAATTTCGACCTTTTTCTAATCTTTTCATTTTCATATTCTGTATTATTATTAAATACTAAAAAAAAAGGAGGAACTCATGAATCTTACAGATTATTTTGAAAACACTAAAGGTCTTGGGGTCTTAGCTACGGCTGATGGCGATGGTAAGGTCGATGCGGCTGTGTATGCCAGACCGCATGTTTTGGAGGATGGTACCCTGGCAGTTATCATGCGCGACCGTCTCACGCATCACAATTTGCAGTCTAATCCTCATGCAACATACTTATTCAAGGAGGATGGACCCGGTTACAAGGGGAAAAGACTTTTTATCACAAAAGTTCGGGAAGAAGAAGATTCTGAATTGTTGAATTCTTTGCGGCGCAGACAGTACCTGGATGAAAGAGACGAATCCAAATTTCTGGTATTTTTTAAACTTGATAAAGAGCTTCCGCTTATCGGGGCCGGTAAGTAGTCTGTTAAATAGATTTTTTTCCAATTTATAGCCGAGCAAAGGCGAGTAATATCCATGGAAAAGACTGAAGAAATTAAACAAAGACTCAGGGAATTATTCAACTCTCAAAATTTAGCCGTTCTTGCCACCCACAATGCGGGGCAGCCCTATGCCAGCCTGGTGGCCTTCGTGGCCACCGACGATTTAAAACAGATCTATTTCGTTACGCCCAGGGCAACCCGGAAATTTGCCAACTTAAGCAAAGATCACCGGGTAGCATTTCTGATTAACAGCAGCACCAATCAGGCCGAAGATTTTCATCGGGCCATTGCAGTGACAGCCGTCGGTATTGCTGAAGAAATTACAGGCCAGCTGCGGCAAAAAATTCAAGAGCAGTATCTGGCAAAGCATCCCCATCTGACCGATTTCGTCAAATCCCCTAGCTGCGCATTGGTGGAAGTGACAACGCGCGCTTATTACATGGTAAAGAATTTTCAAACCGTTATGGAGCTGCATATCAACCCATGAGATGGATTATTCCGGCCTCAAAAGTTGAACATCAGGACCAAAGCCGCATTGGCGGCAAGGGCTATGCGCTGGCATCGTTGCTAAATGGGGGATTTATTGTTCCGGACACCCTGTGTATCACGAGCGATCTTTATAGTGAATACTTGACCCGCACGGGTTTACGCGAACGCATCTTGCTCGAGCTTCATCGCAAAGATTTCAAAGAGATGCGCTGGGAGGAAATTTGGGATTGTGCCACCCGCATTCGCAACATGTTTCTCACAGTGCCCATGCCTGCTGAAATCGATGGGAGCATCAGAACAGAAATCGAGTCCCGATTCAGCGGTAAATCCACTGTGGTGCGCTCATCGGCGCCGGAAGAAGACACGGTGTCTTCTTCATTTGCCGGGTTACATGAATCCTATCTGAACGTCCGGGGCACCGATGCGATATTGGAGCATATCCGTAAGGTGTGGGCATCGCTCTGGTCGGATGCCGCTTTGCTCTATCGTCAAGAATTGGGTTTGGATGTTGAAAAAAGCGCAATGGCGGTTGTCATTCAGGAAATTATCGTTGGCGATCGGTCGGGTGTCGCATTTTCTGAAAACCCGGCCAACCGTACCCAGGGGGTTATTGAATCCGTCTATGGCTTGAACCAGGGACTGGTTGACGGTGCGATAGAACCCGATCGTTGGATACTGGATCGCCGCAAGCAAACTATTGTCTCTCATACCCCGGCCAAGCGGAAGTATTGGATGGTGCCGGATGAAACTGGCGTAAAGCTCAGGGCTTTGCCGGCCAGCAAGTCAGCGCGGCCACCACTTGAGTCCAAAGATGTTCTTGAGGTCTTCCAAATTGTACGCAAGGCCGAAGATTATTTTAAGGGGCCCCAGGACCTCGAGTGGACCTACAAACAAAAAACGTTGTTCGTTCTGCAATCCCGACCCATTACAACGGTTTCTGCCGATGAGTCCGTTGATAAACGGGGTTGGTACTTGAGTTTGCATCGCAGTTTTGAAAATCTAAAAGGTCTTCGGCAAAAAATTGAAGACGAATTGATCCCGGCCATGATCGTTGAGGCGGATAACCTGATGGCAATAGATATGGCAACCTTATCCGATCTTGATTTGGTCGAAGAAATTAAACGTCGCTGGGAGATCAATCACAGGTGGGTCAATATATACTGGGAAGAATTCATCCCGTTTGCCCATGGTGTGCGATTATTCGGACAGGTATATAATGACGCCCTGCACCCTGAAGATCCCTATGAGTTTATTGACTTGCTGACCCGCACCGATATGGCAAGTCTGGAGAGAAACAGGATGCTGGAAGAATTGGCAGACTTTATTCGAAACGATCAATCATTGACCCGCCAACTCGAGGACAAGGAGTACGAGGCGATACCGAACGAATTCAGCGAGAAGATCGATGTATTTATTGAAAAATACGGTGATCTCACCTGTTCGGTTACCGGTGGAACCCAGTGTGACCAGGAAGCAGAGCCCTTATTCAATATTTTGCTCGAGATGGCTGCGCATCCAGTTGT
>CAMYNZ010000011.1 GCA_947259865.1 uncultured Desulfobacterales bacterium
CGTTTCGTGGAAGGTCTTTGAAAGGCTAGTATTATGTCCCCGGAATAAGTTGAAAAAGTCATGCAGCGGTTTGAAAGCCTTTTACTCACACCGGCGACCATTTTGGGGACGCCAGCTGAAGCAGGGCTAAATCAAAAGAACTCGACCTCGCTTACGCTCGGGACTCAGACAGCTTTTGATTTTTACCCGCCAACGGTCTCTGGCGGGTGAATACGCCATAGAACTTTGGCGGGCAAGCGCCCCGCAACAGCAGGCGTCTTTATCCCAAAATGCTCAATGGCGCTCGCAAAAACCTTCCAAACCTTTAGTTAAATTTGGAACTTATTTGCGGGACACAACACTAGAAGCTCTTTCAAAAATATAAGCAGGGAAGGTGACATCAATGAATATTGTGCAGCTAAAGAAGTTGTCATACGACGAGGTGGCCAAATGCAATAAATGCGGATTTTGCCTGCCAAGTTGTCCCACCTATCTGGTCAAGAAGGCAGAGTCTTATTCTGCCAGGGGACGCAATGCCATTACAAGATTTGCCATTGAAAATAAACTGGCGCTGAATGAGGATACGGAAAGAGCCATTTTTACCTGCCTTGGATGCGGCGCCTGCACAGCCGTTTGCCTTTCCAGCGTCAAAACAAAAGATCTCATCTTCCAAAACCGTGAATGTCAGGTTGACACGGGATTTTATCCCAAGGTGGCCAAGCGTCTGGTAAAAATACTCGAGGAAAGCCATAACATCTCGGACGAGGATCAGGAGGATCGCACGGAGTGGCAGGAACTTATCAAAGAACTGCCCGAAGACGCGTTTGAAAAGAAAAAGGCCGACATTGTTTTTTTCGTTGGCTGCGTTGCCTCGTTTTTTCCCATGGTCCAGAAAATCCCCGCCAACATGTCCAAAATTATGCAATCGGCCGGTGTGGATTTCACCATTCTGGGAGGTGAGGAGTGGTGTTGCGGATTTCCGCTTATCGGTGTAGGGATGCCGGAGAAGCTGGAGGCTATGAAAGAACATAATCTAAAAAAGGTAGCGGACGTGGGTGCAAAGACCATCGTTTTTACCTGTCCTTCATGCTACCATACCTGGCACCACTTTTATAAACCGGAAGCAAAGCTGATGCACGCCAGCCAATTGATCCTGGAGTTGATCAAAGACCGCAAAATTGAATTCAAGAATGACGTCTCTGCTGTGGCAACCTATCACGATCCCTGCGATCTGGGTAGAAATACCGGTGTTTATGAGGAACCCAGGGAAATAATCAAGTCGATTCCCGGTCTCGAATTTGTGGAGCTTCCCATGAACCGCAAATTCTCCATATGCTGCGGTGGGGGCGGGAATGTGGAGATGACCGATCCCGAACTCTCTGCTCAAGTTGCCCAAACCAAACTCGATGCCATTAAGGCAGTCGGAGCAGATACGGTTCTCACCGCATGTCAGCAGTGTGTTCGAACCATGGAAACTCGTGCAAAAAGGTCCAAATCAGACCTGGTCGTAAAAGATCTGACCCAACTGGTCGTTGAAGCCATGGGATAAGGATTTGGTTCAAGGTTCAAAGTTCAAGGTTCAAAGTTGAAAGTTGAATAGCCTTAAACGATGATCGCGGCTGGAAGCCTCTCCTACAGATAGCCGCTCCCACATTTTCATCATGGATCTGTGGGAGCGGCTTCCAGCCGCGATCGTCGGTGAGGGTTTTCCAACCCGGAACCTTGAACGATGAACCCTGAAAAAGAGGCTTGAATGCGCAAGATACGGATCACCACAGGGGAAATTTCGGCAACGGCAGAGTTGTTCGAAAATTCAACTGCCGACGCCATTTGGGATGCTCTGCCGATTGAGGCTCAGATCAACACGTGGGGCGAAGAGATATATTTTGAGATCCCAGTATATCTTGATCAAGCCGATGACGCCCGTGAAATCGTGGACATGGGAAATTTAGGTTACTGGCCGACCGGTCATGCGTTCTGCATTTTTTTTGGACCAACACCTGTAAGCCGCGGCAATGAGATCAGACCTGCCAGCGCGGTCAACGTGTTCGGCCAGGTCGAAGGGGATGCAACGGGTTTTACCGATGCCGCAGCCGGTAATAGCATCCGGATTGCAAAAGCCAATAGCTGATAAGCTCATGAGCTGGTAAGCTAAAAAAGATTTTTCCATATTTTGAGCTTAACAGCTTAACAACTTATGAACTTAACAGCTCTGGTGTGTTATAGTTGCACATGATTCATTTCGTGAAACGAACAAGAATTACACCCATAAGATGAATCGAAACATTCGGAGGGAGCTATGGACGATAAAATAAAAAAAATAATCGCATCTGCCGACATCAGCGACTGGAAGAAAATCAGCGTAGAATTCGGGGATGCTTTCTTTGATATATCTGTCCCACCACAGTGTGATGTCCTCCACATGAAAAGAATGCCCTGTCTTGCACATTCCGCAGAGGAAATCTCGAATGCGCTGAACAACCCCATCGAATCACCGACGCTGCCGGAAATTATTCGTTCCAAGGACAAGCCTGCGGATAATTTAACCGTATGTGTCACGGTCTCAGATATTACAAGGCCTGCGCCCTATGGCGGAGAAAATGGCATCTTGCTGCCCCTTTTTAAAATCATTGAGCAGGCCGGTGTGAAACGGGAAAACATCGTCATCGTGATCGGCAATGGTATGCACCGCGCAAGCACCCTGGAAGAAAGGATTAAAATGTACGGCCAGGATGTCGTGGATAACTATCAAATCGTCGATCATAATTGTGAGGATATGTCGACCCTGGTATTGGCTGCCCACACCAAGAGGGGTACCGACGTACATTTAAATAAAATTTTTTACACCGCCGATGTTAAGATCATTACCGGGCTTGTTGAAAGCCATTTTATGGCAGGTGTATCCGGCGGAAGAAAAGCCGTATGTCCGGCCCTGGTAAACACCAAAACCATTCAAAAGTTTCACGGCGTGGATTTTCTCGAGCATCCCAATGCGACCAATTTAATCCTGGACGGGAATCCGTGTCATGAGGAATCATTGGAAGTCGCTGAGACGGTCGGTGTTGATTTTATGATCAGCACGACACTGGACAACAATTTGTGCATAACCGGGGTTTTTGCGGGAGATCTGGTCAAAGCCCATCTGGCGGCTGTCGAGGCAATGCGGGAATTTGTCCAAATACCGATCGCTGAGCCCTATGACGTGGTTTTGACAAATGGCAGTTATGTGGGCAGAGACCATTATCAAAGCGTCAAGGCAGCGGTCAATGCCATGCCGGCCGTCAGGGAAAACGGCCTGATCGTTATGGTTGCCAATAATTGCGACGCCGAACCGATCGGGTCCCGGGAATATCAAACATTATTGCATCTATTTAAAATCCTGGGACCGGATGGATATATTTCTGTTCTGAAAAACCCGGACTGGATTTTTACAAAAGATCAATGGGAACCTGAAATGTGGGGAAAACCCTTCCGCAAGGTTGGTGTGGACGGGCTCATATACTGCTCGCCGCAAATACCGGAAGAAGATTTTAAGATCATCCCGGGAATAAGCGGATATGAATTTATCCAAAATAATTCGGACTTTGGCTCTATGATGGAAAAGGCCGCTGCCATGTTTCAAAACGCAGTCATCTATGCCGGACATCATCCCCGATTTAACGGAAGAAAACCCTCCATGGCTGTTATTGCCGAGGGTCCCTACGCAATTCCAATGGCTAAAGCTTAGAAGTGGCTTCAAAACGGCGGCTTCGGTTCAAACGCCAGGCATGGAACGATAGGTCCGCCGTCGCTTACAAAGCTATGGCGCGACCAGTCCGCCGTCGCACCTTCTAGCTCGCCGATCCCAGCCGTAACAACCCTTTTGCTTACGCTGGGCCCGGACGTCAGAGTTACGGACCGGGTGAATAAGGAGTCATATGATGGAACCAAGAATCACGGCGTCCTTGACAGATATCGTTGGTCAGGAGAACTTCACTGACAGTTTGATCGATCTTATCGCTTACGCCAAGGATGCATCGGAATTTAAGCACCGGCCAGACGCAGCGGTTTGGCCGATCAATACCGAGCAAATTTCAAAAATCCTTAAGCTGGCCACCAAAGAGAAGTTTCCTGTGATTGCTCGAGGGGCCGGGACGTCATTGGCCGGTCTGGCCGTACCCCAGCAGGGCGGTGTGGTTCTCGATCTCGGGCGTATGGACGAAATTATCGAAATCAACATCGAAGATCGTTTGGCCATTGTACAGCCGGGAGTCGTCTACGACGATTTGGCAAGGGCCCTGGCACCCCACGGATTTTTCTTCCCGCCCGATCCAGCCAGCGGTGCCGTCTGTACCCTCGGAGGCAATGTGGCCACTAACGCCGGGGGGATCAAGGGCGCCAAGTACGGCACCACCAGGGATTATGTTCTGGCCCTGGAGGTGGTACTTTCCGACGGAAAGGTTTTGCATACGGGATCCAAGTGCATGAAGAGTGTTTCCGGTTTTGATGTGACCCGGCTTTTCGTAGGCTCTGAAGGAACCTTGGGGGTAATTACAGAGATTACCTTCAAAATAAATCCCAAACCGCCCCTTACCCGAACCGCCATGGCCACTTTCAATATCCTGGAAGACGCTGGCAGGGCTGTAAGCGAAATAATGTATTCCGGCATCCTCCCCAGTGCACTTGAGGTGATTAATCAACAAACCCTTATCGCCATAAACCAGAATACCGACTTGAATCTTCCAGAAGTGGAGGCCATCCTGGTGGCGGAAACTGACGGGTATACCCGGGAAGAGGTAGAGTTCCAGCTTGCCGAAATCATTGCCATATTTAATAAAAACAACGCGTCAACTGTCAGAAAAGCCGAATCCCAGGAGGAAGCTGAAGCGCTGTGGAAAGCGCGAAAATCGGCCTACGGTGTTATGGCTCGGATCAATTACAATCTATTTGTCGAGGACTTGAGTGTACCCATGTCTAAAGTGGCCAAAACCCTGAGGGTGATCTCTGGTATTGAAGAAAAGTATAATCTCAAAATTCCCACGGTCGGTCACATCGGTGACGGGAACCTCCACCCTGCTATCAGCTATGATGGGACGAACCCTGAGGAGGTAAAGCAGGTTGAAGCGGCCACAGAGGAGCTTTTCGAAAAGATTATCGCATTGGGAGGTACGCTGACCGGGGAACACGGCATCGGACTGGCCAAAGCACCCCTCATGCCCCTTGAGCACGAGGATGTGGCCATGGAGGTGATGCGCTCATTGAAGCGGCTCTTCGACCCCTATAATATACTCAACCCGGGTAAAATGGGTTTGGAGGTATAACATGACCCATGGCCAAGTCCTATTATTGGGTCCGAGCCATGAACCGTTAATCTTATGATAAATTAGCGATACTGGATGCTCGATACAGGATAAATTAATTACAATCAAGTTTGATTGTCCTGTAGTAAATCTTAAATCGTCTCGGACCGTCATTCCGGCGGACCCCGGAATCCAGGCGTTTAAATAGTCTTGTGGTGGTTTGAAAGCATTTTGCTCGCACCGGCGACCATTTTGGGGACGCCAGCTGAAGCCGGGCTAAATCAAAAGAACTCGACCTCGCTTACGCTCGGGACTCAGACAGCTTTTGATTTTTGACGCCCCGCTATAGCAGGCGTCTTTATCCCAAAATGCTCAATGGTGCTCACAAAACACTTTCAAACCTCCAGTTGAATTTTATAACTTATCTGTAGGAAGCAACACTAGCAGTCAGGGAGTCGAAAAATGGAGGCCAAATACGACTTCACCAGAAAATTCCGCGATCAGGTTCTACGATGCTCCAATTGTGGATTCTGTCGGGCGAGATGCCCGGTTTTCGGTCTGACAAAACGTCCTGCCTTTAACGCCCGCGGCAAAATGCTGGTTCTCAAGGAGGTCATGGACGGAACCATCGACCTGGGCGACGAACTCATCGAAACACTCTTCCAGTGCACCACCTGTGCCAGTTGTTCGGAGCAATGTCCGTCGGGTGTCAACGTGCCCGAAATCATCAAACAGGTAAGAAAAGATATGGTACATATCGGTTCCTGCCATCCCGCCTTTGTGGGGATGAATAAAGTCCTTCAAAAACACACCAACATCTACGCCGAAGATGAACCCGAGGATTTTGCAAGGCAACGAAATAGGAAGGCCGAGTATATTTACTTTATCGGATGTGTGGGATCTTACCGGGAAGATAGGCCGACCCTGGCGACCCTGGATCTCTTAGACCGCCTCGAGGTGGATTATACCCTGATCGATGAAGTCTGCTGCAGCGGTGTGTTGAAAGACATAGGCTATGAGATCAACGAAGACCTGGCCCACAAAAACATGGAACGCATCCTGGCCACGGGTGCAAAAACGGTCATAACAGGCTGTCCTTATTGTTTACGAACCTTTAATGACCGGCAACCGTATAACCGGCTCAGAGATGAGGATGTCAACGTCATTCATATCAGCCAGTTCTTGAAGGATTTTGATCTGAACGTGAAGACGGACAAACGGGTCACCTATCATGACCCCTGTGATCTGGGAAGACATTGCGGAATTTATGAAGAGCCCCGGAAGATTGTCCGTAAAATCGCACCCAATTTTGTGGAGATGCAACGGACCCGTGCCGATGCTCTCTGCTGCGGCGCCGGCGGGGGAGTGAGAGGTGCCTATGCCAAAAACTCCATTGCCATGGCTCGCCTGCGCTTGAAGGAAGTTGAGCAAGTAGGAGCGGACATTTTGCTCACGGATTGTAACAGCTGCGTCCACAACCTGAGTAATGCCAAGTTGAGGGCACACAAATTCAAGATCTACACGATAACCCAGTTCATCAACCAGCTGATGAATCAAGAGCAAGAATAAAGTCGATCGTTGTTCAAATCAAGTTTCTCCTGTAAGGCCTGTCACAAGTTTAAACCTGAATTTTGCATGAAAATTGATGAGAATCTTGTAAATAAAAGAAAAAGCGGGTAATTACAAAATCATTTCGCCATACATTATACCTAAGTGTTATATCGTATGATGATCTTTTTTTCTCATCAATTTTCACCCCAAGGGCGACCCGGAGGCTTCCATGCCCTCCGGGCTGCAGCTTACAGCGCCTACGTTATTAAAGGCTCGCAATAGTCCACTATGGCTTCGCCTTTAAGTGCCTTGCATATGAAAGCCTCCGACTCGTGCAAATTCCAGGTTATACCTGTTCCATAATTTCATTGAATTCGTCTTGATATCCCTATATTAATTCGCATAGAAATGGGTTGATAACATATTACAACACCCTTTCGCGCACAGCCGGGCAAACGTAAAAGCATCAGGAACATATAAAAAATTCCATCCCAGACATTGGAGGAAAAAAATGGAAACCTTACTTCAGAATCAAATTGACGTTTTATCCTCTTTCGTTTCAGCGGATCGGTTTTCCGTGGGCCAATCAAACCGCGAGCTGCACCTTAAAGATATCTCCTGCCATAAAGGCAAATTGCCGGCAGGAATCATATGGCCGATAACAACAGAAGAGGTATCCAAAATTCTTGGCTGGACCTATGAAGAAGAAATTCCCGTTACCCCCTGGGGTGTTGGGACCAGTACCGAGGGCAATCCGGTACCGACACGCGGCGGTCTGGTTATGGACTTCAGCCAGATGGACCGGATACTGGAAATCCGGCCCCAGGACCTTCAGGCAGAGGTTCAGCCGGGTGTTTTAAGAAAAGAATTAAACCGCCAGGCTGGAAAGCATGGCTTATTTTTTCCGCCCGATCCGGGTGCCGATGCCACGATCGGCGGGATGATCGCCAACAATGCATCCGGTGTTCAGACGGTTAAATACGGCGCAACCAAAGACTACGTGATGCGGCTAACCTTTGTTCTGCCGAATGGGGAAATCATTCACACCGGAACCAGAGCACATAAATCTTCATCCGGCTACGATCTGACAAGGCTCTTTGTGGGCTCTGAAGGAACATTGGGGATAGCAACTGAGGCCACTCTCCGTTTAACCGGCATCCCGGTCCATCACCTGGCGGCCACTATCGCCTTCAATAAACTGGAGGAAGCTTCCGCTGCTGTCGCCTTGATGATGGGATCCGGTTTGGAACCGGCCGCACTCGAGCTTCTGACACCCGGTTTAATAAAATTGATGAACACTGAAAATAAACTCGGGCTCCTTGAACGGCCGTCACTTTTTTGCGAATTCCACGGTATCAGCGCAACCACCTTGCAGGAAACTGCGGACATGACCAAAGAGCTTTGCATAGACTGCGGTGCTGCAGATATTAAATTCGGTGTGGAAGAGCGCAAGCGGGAAGAGCTGTGGCGTGCCCGCCATGATGCCTGGGAAACGATCCATCGCGCCCATCCCGGGATGGAAACCCTGATCGTGGATGCGGCCGTGCCCATTTCCCGTTATCCGGAAATGGTTGTTTTTTCCCAGGAGTTGGTGGACAAAAATAATGCCATCGGATACGTATTGGGTCATGCCGGTGATGGCAACCTGCATGTCGTGCTTATGGGTAATCCGGAAAACAAAGACGAATGGCAGGGTTTAGAAGATATTAACCATAATATCGTAACCCGCGCCGTGGAATTGGGTGGAACCTGCACCGGAGAGCACGGCATTGGAATCGGCAAGCGTAAATTCATGAAACTGGAACACGGACAAAGCTACCAGCTTATGCACCAGATCAAACAACTGATCGATCCAAAAGGATTGATGAATCCGGGTAAAATTTTTCTTTGATAATAATCTGACGGTTTCGTTTCGATCGCGGCTGGAAGCCGCTCCCACGTATTCATCATCGATCTGTGGGAGCGGCTTTCAGCCGCGAGAAATCCATTACGTCGAGTGGTTTTGTTTTTCTTAGCAAAACCTAAAACGTAATTATTTCGATCGGATAAGATTTAATCCAATTTTTATGTTTTAAGCGGAATGAATTATCGGCAGCGAAACCGTGCACTGTTTGAATGCATTAGGAAGCGTTGCGAGAAAACAGGCGGCAACCAAAATGTGGTTTAAGAGCAAAGCGCTGATTTTACTTCTAACCTGTTGTTTTAATATTCATTAGCTGTTTTTTCGCTACGATCCCTTATGCATGAGTTTGCATCCCGCCATAGCGGGACTGATGATTTATGCAGCGGCCTAATGTTGAAAACCGATCGATCCTTCAAATTATTTACCACAGGAGATAATAGATCATGAGACTTGAAACAGCCTTTTCGATGGATACTTCCAGTATCAAGTTTGGGCCCGGTGTCACACGGGAGGTGGGATACGACATGCATGAACAAGGTGCCCGCCGTGTTATGGTGGTCACGGATCCGCATTTGTCAGACAGCGAACCGGTCTCGGTCACCATTGAAGCATTGCGCAAACAGGGCATCGACACCACGCTTTTTGATGAGGTGGCAGTCGAGCCGACCGACAGCTCCTTTCAGGCGGCAATCCGGTTTGCAACAGACGGAGAATTTGATGGATTCGTGGCTGTGGGTGGCGGATCCAGTATGGATACCGCCAAGGCGGCCAACCTTTACACGTCCTACCCGGCAGATTTAATGACCTATGTAAATCCACCTGTTGGCCAGGGAAAGCCCATCCCGGGGCCGTTGAAACCCCTGATTGCGATTCCGACGACGGCCGGAACGGGCAGTGAAACCACCGGCGTTGCCATTTTTGATTTGGTGGAAATGCATGCCAAAACAGGCATTGCAAACCGTGCCTTGCGGCCGGTGAAAGGCCTGGTAGATCCCGATAATACCCGAACCTTACCCAAAATGATTGCCGCCTGCACCGGGCTGGATGTTTTGACCCATGCCCTGGAAGCACTGACGGCCATTCCGTATAACAGTCGACCGGCTCCGGAACAACCCAAACTTCGCCCGGCCTACCAGGGCGCCAATCCCATCAGCCACATCTGGGCTTCCCAGGCCGTCGAAATGATATCCCGCTACCTCGTCCGGGTAATCGAAGACCCATCAGACGATGAGGCCCGCAGTCAAGTCATGCTGGCAGCAACGTATGCCGGCATCGGATTCGGGAACGGTGGGGTTCATCTGGCCCATGGCATGTCGTATCCGGTTTCTGGAATGGTTCGCGATTATGTCCCGGACGGCTACCCGTCCGGGCATCCGATCATTCCCCACGGCATGGCTGTAGCGCTCAATGCCCCTGCCGTGTTCCGCTTCACCGCCCCGGCCGATCCGAATATCCATATGTATGCTGCCGGGTTAATGGGGCAGGACACTTCAAATACAGACAGAGATGATGCGGGCGAACAGCTGGCAAACGCCATAATCGAATTGATGCGTAAAATAGGCATGCCCAACGGATTAAAGGCTGTGGGTTACGGACCCCAGGATGTGGACAAACTGGTTCAAGGAACGCTGCCCCAGCATCGGGTGACCAAACTGTCACCGCGGCCGGCCAGCGAGGAAGATCTCAAGCAGATGTTTTTGGATGCACTCACATGCTGGTAACTTTATCCTAATAGAGGTGTGAACATAAAGAGAGGTAACCACCATGTTAAAATCCGGTAAATCTTACGATGATGTCTATCAGTCATTTGAATGGAAGATTCCCGAGTATTACAACATGGGAGTCGATGTTTGCGATAAACACGCGCATCAACGATACCGGTTGGCATTGATATACGAGAATGAGTCCGGCCAGTTGGAAAAATACACCTTCTGGCAATTAAAGCGGCTTTCCAACCAATTTGCAAATACCCTGAAGTCTTTTGGTATCGGCGCTGGAGATCGACTTGGAGTTCTTCTTCCCCAGTGCCCGGAAACAGGTATTGCGCACATAGCCGCCTACAAGATCGGCGGAATTGCCATTCCCCTTTTCACGCTGTTTGGTCCCGACGCCTTAGAGTACCGCCTGGCCAACAGCGAGGCAAAGGGGGTCGTCACCGATGAAGCCAACCTGGACAAGGTACTCGAGATAAAAGACAGGCTTCCTCAGCTGAAACAGATCTTCGTGACCCGGGGCAAAAAACAGGAACAGGTGACTGAATTTTGGGGGGCCCTCGAAATGGCTTCCAACGAATTTACCCCGGTAAAAACCCGGTCTGAGGATCCCGCTCTGCTGGCCTATACCTCCGGAACAACCGGCCCTCCCAAGGGTGCGCTGCACCCCCATCGGATGCTGTTAGGGCATATGCCCGGTGTGGAGTTCCCGCACAATTTTTTCCCCAAAGAAGATGATCTCTTTTGGACGCCGGCGGATTGGGCCTGGCTCGGCGGGCTCACCGATGTGCTGCTCCCCAGCTGGCACCATGGCATACCTGTCGTGGCCTACCGGGCCAAAAAATTCGACCCGGAATTTGCATTCTATCTGATGGCCAAACACGGTATCCGTAATAGTTTTATACCGCCGACAGCCCTCAAACTAATGCGCCAGGTCCAGGATCCCGGGAGCCGACACAAATATCAGTTACGATCAGTTGGCAGTGGCGGCGAAACGCTGGGCAAAGAACTCCTTGAATGGGGCAAGACGACGTTGGGGGTGACCATCAACGAATTTTACGGACAAACTGAAGTCAATCTGGTGGTGGGAAATTGCGCTGAAATAATGGAAATCAGACCGGGCTCCATGGGCAAAGCTATACCGGGTCATGTGGTCGAAATTGTAGATGACAACGGCAATGTCCTACCAACCGGTGAAACGGGCAATGTCGGCATTAAACACCCCGATCCGGTCATGTTCCTGGAATACTGGAAAAAACCTGACGCAACCCGGGAAAAATACGTCGGGGATTGGTATTTGAGCGGAGACATGGCTCAAAAGGATGAGGACGGGTATTTCTGGTTTGTGGGCAGAGAAGATGACCTGATCACCAGTGCGGGATATCGAATCGGACCCGGTGAAATCGAGGATTGTCTCATCAAGCATCCCTCTGTGGCATTGTCAGCGGTTATAGGAAGTCCGGACGATGTGCGTGGAACCATCGTCAAAGCATTCATTGTTCTCAAACCCGAAGCAGATGTTCACGAAAAGCTCAAAGATGATATCCAGGAATTTATTCGAAAAAGATTGGCTGCCCATGAATACCCGCGAGAGATCGAGTTTGTCGATGAACTTCCCATGACCGCCACCGGTAAAATCATTCGAAAAAAATTAAGAGAAATAGAACAAGAAAAAAAATTGACGTAAAAAATAAGACCTTACCACTGATTGACACGGATTCTCACTGACAACAAAAAAAATGCTGGTCCAATCCTTATACATTTGTATGCGATTGTCCGCACGCCACTAAGGGCAACACACATTCAAAAACTCTGTGTAATCCGTGAAAATCCGTGGTAAACGATCATATGTAAAGGAGGGAGAAAAATGATTCCTGAGATAAAAAGAATATTGTACACAACAGATCTTTCTCAAAATGCCCGCTTTGCATTCGGTTATGCGGCAAGCCTTGCCAATCGATATGGGGCCAAAATAACGATTTTCCATGTGCTGGAGGATTTGCCGACAGGATCCAAAGGCCTGGTAACAAGTGTAATTGGAGACGACAGATGGCAGGAGTTAAAAAAACGAAACGAGGAGGCAGTGCTGGATACCATTAAAATGCGTCTGAAAAAATTTTGCGAAGACATGGGGACTGAACTTGAAGATTGTCCTTTTATTGTCGACGACATCCTTGTCAAAATAGGGCAACCGGTCCAGGAAATACTCGATCTGGCGAAATCCACAAATTTTGATATCGTGGTAATGGGGACCCATGGACAGGGCATGCTGGCCGACGCCATGATGGGGAGTACTGCCCGCCGGGTGGTAAGGCGGGCAACAAAACCGGTTTTAGTCATCCGGCTGCCTGAGGAAGAAATTTAAACCTGGTGTCAGATCGCAAGCGACATCAAATGGATTCGTTTCGATCGCGGCTGGAAGCCGCTCCCACCTATTCATCATCGTTCGATGGGAGCGGCTATCGGTGGGAGCGGCTTCCAGCCGCGACAAATAGATCATTTCAAATGGCATCTGTTATTACTGGTATTGTTCATTTTTAAACTAGCCTGTTGAAAAGGAGGTAAAAAATGAAGGTTGCATTTATCGGCATGGGAACCATGGGTGGTCCCATGGCTCAGAATATTTTGAATGCCGGCCATGATGTTACGGTGCACAATCGCACCAGAGAAAAAGAGGAGCCCCTGGCGCAAGCAGGTGCTAAACGCGCAGTCTCACCTCAAGAGGCCGCTGCCGGAGCCGAGGTCATTATCACCTGTGTCAGTGATACACCTGATGTAGAGACGATTATCATGGGAGACAGGGGTGTTGTGCATGGCGCACAGCAGGGGACAATCGTGGTGGACATGTCGACTATCAGTCCCATAGCCACCCGCCGTATTGCTGAGACGCTGGCGACAAAGGGAATTAAAATGCTGGATGGCCCGGTTTCCGGTGGGTCCGAAGGGGCTCAAAATGGAACCCTCACCATAATGGTCGGTGGTGAAGCAGCTGACTTAGAGACGGTCCTGCCGGTGCTCCAAGCCATGGGAAAAACCATTACCCATGTAGGGCCGATCGGGGCCGGGCAGATCACAAAGGCCATCAATCAAATCATCATTTCCGGTACATACCTGACCGTGGCTGAAGGATTGACTTTGGGCCTGAAAGCCGGTCTTGATATGCCGAAAATCGTTCAAGCCCTGAGTGGCGGTGCCGCCAGTTCCTGGATTCTTTCCAATAGGGCTAACAACGTGATCAACAACGCCTATCCTTTGGGGTTTCGCGTAAAGTTGCATTATAAAGATCTGCGTATCGCTTTGGATACCGCTCGTGAATTAGGTGTAAACCTACCCTGCACGGCACTCGTGGAGCAGATGGAAACCGGCCTGATTGCTCGGGGATACGGGGATGAAGATGTATCGGCCCTCGCAAGGAGTATTCGAGAGGCTTCGGGAATAGATTGAGTTTAGTTTCTTAACAATTATTTTTGTGCTTTTTGCGGCACAAAATATGGCGAACACATTTTTCTGTGGTTATGGAACAGATGCTGGATACTGGTTTCTGCCTGCCCGCCATCGCGAGCCGCTCAGGCGAGGCGGGCGGGGATACTCGATTTTTAAAGGAAGTTATCTTTTTAGGAGAGGTTGTGATGCCTAAATTTCAACTCGGACCGCAGGATGCGATTTATTACGAGCATTATGCGCCTACTTCATCCAAAGGTTGCTCATTTGTTTTCTTCAACGCTCTGACCGGTGACACAAACACCTGGGAATCCGTTATCGGCCCGAAACTCAGAAGTGAGGGTCATGGGACCTTGGCCTACAATTTACGGGGTCAAAGCGACAGCCCTTTTTCACCGGATCTCAGGCTTGATGTAGATCTGATTGTTGACGACGCGCTGAAGTTAATCGCTGAAATCAAATCGATTCGTCCAATTCTGGTGGGCCTCTCCATCGGCGGCCTATTTGCTGCCCGTGCCTGGCTGCAAGGGGCCGAAGCGCTCGGGCTGGTTCTGATTAACACCTTGCGCAGGGATGGGCCCCGTTTGAAATGGATCGGTGATGCCCTTGTACGGGCCGTGGAAATAGGGGGGTTGGATCTGTTCAGAGATCTTTTTATACCGCTTCTGGTCAATGAAGAATGGCTGGAAGATAACCGATCGAATTTCCTGAAACTGGATAGGTCTTACACCCCTTTAGACCCGGGCAGCGGTCACTACAAACTGCTGGCCGAAGCCGGGCGGGATGCCGACTGGGACCTTCCTTATGAACAATTGACACTGCCGACCCTGGTCATTACCGGGCTCCAGGATCATGTGTTCAGGGAACGGGAGGTGATTGAAGATCTGTTTTCCCGGCTGCCCCGGGGACGGCGCATTGATATGAAAAATGCCGGGCACCTGATTCCAAATGAACGACCCGCTGCGTTGGCTGATTTGCTGTTAAATTTTGGAAAGGAGATCTAATGGGAATCTGGCACAAATATTCATCGGTTGCCTATTTGGCTGTTTTGATGGGGGTGATCGGCCATGCTTCAAGCGAATTTGTTTCCGTACTTACCGGGGTTGCCGGACCGGAGTTGTCTGTATGGCGATTTCTGTTGGGTGGTTTTGGACTCGTCATCCTGGCGCTAATATTTCCGTCCACTCGAAACCTGATAGAGCCTTTTAAAGAACATGGTCTGAAGCTAATTTGGTTATCCATCATGGGGGTGTCACTCGGTTATCTGTTATTTCACTGGTCCCTGGACTTTGCTACGGTTCCCCAGGTAGCAACCATGGTGACCACTGCCCCCATTTTCGTCGGTTTGACAAACTTATGGCTAAACAAGCAACCATTTTCAGGGGCAAAAATAATTAGCGGGATCGCCGCCATGATAGGTGTGGCCCTGCTCATTACAGATGGTTATCTGGCAAAACTGGCGGGTGCCGGCCAGAATTTAATCGGGGTGCTGATGGCCATGGGGTGTGCAGCGGTTATTGCTGCCTACATGGTCACGGTCCGACCCATCATTGCCAGATACGGGGCCTTGCGCATCACGGCAATAACCATGTTCACCGGTGCCATCGGATTGTGGCTGGTCATTGGCCTTTTCTGGAAAATCTGGGTCAATCCGTTTACTCTTTTTGACCGCTCGCTGAACCAAACTACCTCGTTGTTAACCATTGCGCTGTGGAATACCACCATTGCCCAATTCCTCTGGATCGGCGGACTGGCCGCAGTGCCTGATATCACCCGGGGCAGTTATCTCTTCTTTCTCAAACCCGTGATCGCAGCATTTCTGGCGGTGATATTCTTGAGTCATGATCTTACTGCCGGGCAAATTCTGGCCATCGCCGTAATCTGTGCTTCGGTGGTGGTGGAAGCCACCTGGGCCAGATTACAACGCAGCAGCACCGCCAAGGAGAGCACATGAAGGCTGAGCACCCGTCCATAATCCGTCTGAATAAACACGATAATGTTGGTGTGACGCTGGTCGATCTCGGGTCGGGAGATCCGATCGGTGTTGAAAATTTAATTGCCAGGGTTCCTGTTCCGGCCGGACATAAGGTGGCAATTAAAAATATAAATATCCGGGAGCCGGTGCTCAAGTTTGGACAAATAATCGGTTTTGCCGCCAACCCTATTGAACCCGGTGATCATGTGCACACCCATAACCTGGAAATACGGGACTTTACCCGTGATTATAATATCAGTGCGGATGCCCGCCCAACCGAGCTTCTGCCTGAAGCAGGGCAAGCCCATTTTGAGGGTATTGTGCGGGCTAACGGGCAAACCGCAACACGAAATTACATCGGCATCCTGGCGACGGTTAACTGTTCAGCCAGTGTCGCTCGCTTTATAGCGGATGCTTTCACCAAAGAGGTTTTGACTGCCTTTCCCCATGTGGATGGTGTCGTGGCGCTGGGCCATGGAACCGGCTGCGGCATGAATGCCAGCAGCGAGGGTTTTGATCTGCTGCAGCGCACCCTGGCCGGATTTGCACGGCATCCCAACTTCGGCGGTATCCTTCTGGTGGGCCTCGGTTGTGAAGTCAATTTTGTCGATTGCCTGATGGAAAATATGAAACTGGATGAGGGATCGCTGTTAAAGGCCATCAATATACAAACACTGGGGGGTACCAGACAAACGGTAGATAAATGTGTGGAGATCGTTCAAAATATGCTTCCGGCCGTAAACCGTGTGGAGCGGCGCAGGATAGCAGCCAGTCAGATCGTACTGGGTCTGGAGTGCGGCGGATCGGATGCTTACTCGGGTATATCTGCCAATCCGGCGCTGGGTGCAGCGGTGGACTTGCTGGTGCGGCAGGGTGGCACGGCGATTTTGAGTGAAACTCCTGAGATTTATGGTGCCGAGCACCTGTTGACCCGGCGGGCTTTTAGCCGTGAAGTTGGTGAAAGATTAATCGAACGCATAAAATGGTGGGAAAAATATACAGCCAGCCTGGGCGGTGAAATAAATAACAACCCCACCCCCGGCAACAAAGCCGGCGGATTGACCACCATCCTCGAAAAGTCTCTGGGTGCAGCCGCCAAAGGCGGTACCACAAGTCTGATGGAGGTCTACCAATATGCCGAACCGGTATCCTCCAAAGGCCTTGTGTTCATGGATACACCCGGTTATGACGCTACCTCCATCACCGGTATGGTGGCAGGGGGCGCCAATATTATTTGCTTTACAACCGGCCGCGGCACAGTTTGCGGCTTTAAACCGGTGCCCACGATTAAGCTGGCCTCCAACACGACAATGTACCGCCATATGCAGGATGATATGGACATTAACTGTGGCCGGGTCATTGATGGGAGGACCGGCATTGAAGAAATGGGGCAGGAAATTTTTCAATATATTTTGGAAGTGGCCTCCGGCAAGCTGGCCAAAAGTGAGCTATTAGGATTCGGCGATAATGAATTCGTGCCCTGGCACATCGGCGCGGTAATGTAGTCGATTTTAATTTTGTTCACCGCAGAGGCGCAGAGAGCGCAGAGATGAATTATTTTTTCATTTGCCGCTGAGAGGGCGGCAAATGAAAACCATCAGCCGCTTCGCGGCGAGGTGATGTTAAGTATACTGTGTAATTTATACAAGACTGGCAAAAAACCCGCAGGGTTGCGGGTTTTTGCTTTCTGCCCTCTCAGCAGAAAGCAAAAAAATCACCCTCTGCGACCTCTGCGCCTCGAGCGAAGCGGGCGGTAAAAAAAGGCAACATTGCCCTTACGCGGGTTCGAAGGCCAGATAGGTCTTGTGCTCCCCCCGATGCAGAAACTTGACTCTTAAAGGCATACCTACGTTGATGTCTTCGGGTTTTTTGGTGTCAACACCTTCAATACGGGCATCGACTCGGGCACCCTCCTCCAGCGCTACCACACCCGAGCAATAGGGATTGTGGCGATCATAACCTTCGGCACGCATAAAAGAGGGGCCGATTGCGATGCAGGTAAAGGCACTGAGCTGGCCCTTACCTGACATCTGTTCCCAGACCATTTCTGTGCTGTGACAGTTAATACAGATCGGACGTGGCGGAACCGAAAGGGCGTTGCATTGCTTGCAGCGGCAGCCCATCAATTTGTCTTCATTCAGATATTTGTCAAAGGATATGTCACTAAAAGGCCTATCATCCATCAGGCTATCTCCTTTCGGAAAGGTTCAAAGGTTCAGCGTGAAAGGTTCGCGGTTCAGGGTTCACCGTTCAGGGTTCACCGTTCAGGGTTTACCGTTTAGGATTACCTTAACTTTGAACCGTGCTTGTGGGGCGCAGCGCTTAGCGCGAAGACCCAAACCTTTGAACCCTGAACCCCTATTATCTTCTTTCCAGTATCGTAAACGTGCAGGTGCCGCCTGTACCGCCAAGATTGTGCGCCCCGCCAATACTCAGGTCTTTAATCGGTACTTGTCGCTTTCCGGCCTTTCCCCTGAGCTGGGTCCAAACTTCGTAAAGCTGGGATATACCGGTTGCCCCTACCGGATGACCCTTGCATTTGAGACCGCCGGAGGTGTTGATCGGTTTGGCGCCATCCAGACGGGTAAGCCCATCGGCTATGGCTTTATAGCCTTCCCCGGGTTTAAAAAAGCCAAGATCTTCAACATGCAGCAGTTCGGCAATGGAGAAGCAATCGTGGACTTCGGCAAATTGAACATTTTCCGGTTTTAGACCGGACATATCATAGGCTTCTTGAGCCGCATAGCGGGTGGCTTCAAAATAGGTCAGATCATCACAGGCATGCAGCCCCCTGCCGCTTCCCTGGCCCATTCCGGCAACGTAAATGGGGTCATCGCTGAAATTTTTCGCGATTTCCTCTCCTACCAAGAGCATGCAGCTGGCACCGTCACTGATGGGACAGCAGTCATACAGATGCATGGGCCAGGCCACAGACGGGTTGGCCCGGGGGTCCCACAAAAATTCTTTTTCATCCGCCCACCGGGGTGGGTCGATCCCCTTTTTTTTAGCGCTCTCGACTTTTTTATTCATCATGTCTTTAATCGTGAGTGGAAACTGAGCCTTCGGATTCAAAGGGGCGTTGTTATGGCTTTTGATGGTGATATTCATCAGGTGTTCCCGGTTGGCGCCATATTTCGCGAAATAGGCCGTGGCAACGGCGCCAAATACTCCCGGAAAAGTAAACCCTGCCGCGCCTTCATAGGGAACTGTCGCCAGGGCCAATCCTTCGGCAACTTCTTCAGTGGTTCGTTTGGACATTTCCTCCAGGCCTCCCACCAGCACCATATCATAAAAACCCGAAGCAATTGCGAACACACCTTCTCTCAGGGCAAGTGCACTGGATGCGCAGGCGCCTTCCGTTCGTGTTGCCGGTTTGGGTGTTATACCGATCAAATCGGTTATAATGGGTCCCCAATGGGATTGGTGCATAAAAAAATCATTGGAGAAATTGCCCAGATAAAGCGCGTCAATATCCCCTGGATCAACTCCCTTATCGACCGAAGCCAGCATCTCGTTGAAAGCTTCGGCAAATAAATCCTTGGAATCTTTATCTGCAAACATGCCGAATTTTGACATGCCGGCGCCCACGATCGCGACGCCCCTGCCGAGTTTTCTGCGTTTTTTCACTTTTTACCTCCTATTTAGAAATTCTACTATTTCCCGATCCCGTCTTTTATTGGGTTGAAATAAAATTGAAAAATGATTGGTTTCTTCTATGTCGACTCGCCGGGCATCTGGAATATCTGAGATCATTTTTTCCACTGCTGCTTCCGGTAATACAAGGTCATCCTGACTCAGGATCCCATCTGTGGCGCGTAAAATTAGAACCGGGCACTTGATTTTTGAGTAATACCGGGATGGCTGCTCATCCCTGATATTCTGGATTTCTTCCAGGATGTGATTCGGATTAATTTTTGAACGCACACCGTCTTTAACTTCCTCTGATTCATATTGAAAATAATCCTCGATGGCCTGTGACCAGGGCTGAAGAAAAGGTGCTTGTTTCATATTCTCTGTGTAAACCGCAAAGGAAGGAAAAACCTGTCCCAGCCGGTCCAAAGACGGTTTGATGGCCAGGCCCACCTTGTCCTGCTGGGTGATGATGTTGACCACACCGGCGATAGCGTCAGAGCCATAGGCCGCGGATGAGCCACCGGT
>CAMYNZ010000012.1 GCA_947259865.1 uncultured Desulfobacterales bacterium
CCTTGATTTTTGAAACCTTTGCTTCGATTTCTTTTCGGTTGGACGTCCAATCCGCCGGGCATTCCTTGTCAAGCAACTCCAGCCGATGGTCAAGGTCATTCATAATGGCGTGCAGATTTTGAATCATGGGATCAACCTTGTTTTTATCTTCGGCTGACATTTTGTCGGCTTTTCGAATGGCATCGTATATCTTAGCCTTCCAGCCGGTGAGCTCAATTTCCATACTGTCGCAATACGATTTTGCATCCATAATTGACTCCTTTCAATCCAAATATCAAAAACGTTTTCACAAAAAATAGTTCCAAACGACGGCATGTCAATTGGGCAACAGGGTTTCCTGGGGCTCTTGACTGTTTGGAGGCTCGATCTTTATCACGACCCGATACCCAACCGTCCGGACTGCGAGAAGTCAAGGAAATGCTTGAACCGATTAAAAATTTTGAATATAGAATAATATTGTTTAATACCCATTCAATTCGTTACTGTAAGGGTGCCTGGGCAGTTAAGGAGACATTTGATGAAAAAACACCTTAAATGGATTGTTATCGGTTTGATTCTGGCCCTTACCATCGGTATCGAAGCTTACAAAGGTGAAGGCAAGCTGCCCTGGGCAATCATTTTTGCCGGCGTGGTGATCGTCTTTGTTTATTCTTTCACGAAACATAAGTGAAATCATTAAGGGGTGACGGAAAGCATTTCGGCCCATCTATTGATAATAGCGGAATGATTTATCAGGACAGCCATTTTAAAACAGCAATTATGGAGCTTTTAGACACCTTCATCCAGTTCCGTTTATGGATCGACCGGCAAAAGAAAATAAATGTCGCATTTATGAAAAGCTACAAAAAACAGATGGAAACAGATATCGGTCCTAAAATCAAACAGCTGGAAGAAAAATACAAAGACAGAGCGGAAGGACAATCTTCACCATATCGACTCATCATCGAGAGCTTTACCTGCTTTGAGCGTCCGGTCAGCTTTATGCAAACCCGGCTGAGGCCCTCGGTGGGAATGGGAGTTTTTCAGGAACGGTGGATGCTTGCAAGAGCAGTCCAAGACTATCTCGAAGAGTGTTGTCAGGACGCTGATCGTTATCTGGAACAATTAACAAAAAAAATGGAACTATAGGTACGGAGTCTTTATGGAAGTTGTCGAAAAAGGGAAAACGATCTCGATAAAATCGAACCGCAAGCTACCCTTCAAAGATCTGCTGGTTGACGCCGGGTTTATTCTAATGCTGGTATGGGGGGTATTTACGGTTCTGGTGGTATTCTTTTCCCAAGCCGCAAAGGAAATTGTTTTATACTTTACGGCAATTTCGCTGTTGCTCGTTATTCCCCTGGTCACCGGCATCTTGATACGACAATCGCGGCAATTTCAAGAAATCTTTTTTGATGGAGAAAACAGCATCCTCTCCTTAAAAGGGTTGTGGCGTCAACGACAGATTGCCTTTAATAACATAAAGGCCTTTCAGATTAACAGCTATCGCACCAAGCAAGGCTCCACTCTTTATCGATTCGAGGTTGCGCTTTTATCCGGCAGAACCCTGCGGCTGATCCAGGATGTGCCGGATAAAGAGACGCTCAACCCCCTTGGCAAAAAAGTGGGCGATCTTGCCAAGAAACCCCTGCGCACAACCGGCTAACATCCGGTAAATATAATGATTCTTAACACACGGTGGAAAAAACCGTCAAAGGAAATGGCTTTAGGGGCGGTTGCCCCAATATTTTTGGGCAACCGCCCCTAAATTTTTCATAAAAAAAGTGGGATTCACGAAGAATCCCACTTGTAAAAACTCTAAATTTGAAACGCTCAATTTAGGTCAGGGGCTGATTAGCCGGCATCGGCCCAGGCCGTCAGTCCTCTTTCGTCATCTGTTCCCGGAATAAGATTGTCCAGTACCAATCCTATAATTGCGCCAACTGCCATACCGGTAGACCCGATAGTCGTAATAATATTACCAAACCACTGCACGCTAACCGGCCAGCTGGCACCCAGTGGAAATTTACCGAAGTATTCCGGCAGACTCAGGCCCATAAAGAATGCGAATCCAATAATAAACAGGTTGCGGGATGAGGTCATATCACACAGGACCAGGTTGGATAATCCCACCGCTGCAATCATACCGAACAAACCGCAATACATGGCTCCCACAACCGGGCCCGGCATGGTCGTAAAGATAGCACCGAATTTGGTGATAAAGGCCAGCACAATCATCACCGATGCCCCCCACCGAACTACGTGGCGGCTGGCCACCCGGGTAAGACCGATGGCGCCGATATTTTCGGAGTAGGTTGTGGAACCGTTGCAGGTCTGCAGAAGGCCGGCGATGAGACAGCCGATTCCTTCGGTTCCCAGTCCCCGGCTGATCATGCTGGCTGTGGGCGTGGGGGCCTCACTGATCCGGGCGGCTGCATAATAGTCGCCGATCGACTCGATCATGGAAGCCAGGTATGCGGCCACCATGGCAAGAATCAAGGCGATTTTAAACTGGGGAAAGCCCCATTTAAAAGGAAGAAGCGGTTTGATGCTAAACCAGGGGGCTGCAGCCACCTTACCCCAGTCAACATAGGCCGGGTGACCGGGCCCGACGATACCCGCCAAAGAGATGATGGTGGCGATTGCCCAGCCCGTAAGGATGGCCAGCAGAACCGGAAAAAGGAGAAACAGTCGCGACTTTTTTCCCAAAAGCTGGGAGTAGACGATCAGGGCAATAATCGTCAGCCCGGCAACCAGCCAGCTTCCGCCTTTTCCTCCTGAAAAGGCCACCGGCGCCCCAACCTTGTACAGGGCCAATCCGATCAAGGCGATGGTGGGTCCAATCGTGACCGGTCCCACGTATTTCTTGACTTTGCCCATGATTCCGGACCACCCCAGGACAATCTCAAAGGCCGAAGCAATGATGATGGCACCGGTGATCTGTTGGATGGCAATCTCATAACCCATGCCCTTGCCGACCGTGGCGCCGATGATCACAAAGGCCGGCGGTAGAAATGAAAATGACCCGCCCTGAACCACCGGCAACCTGTTACCAATGGTCGATTGCAACCAGGTTGTAATTCCTGACACCAGAAAGATCGTCGAAATGAGAATGGCCGTTTCCCCCGGCGGCATTTTCATTGCGCCCGCAAGAAGGATCGGAATCAAGACCGTGGCACCAAACATGGTCAAATAATGCATTTACTGTCTGATTTTACGTATCCACACTCTTCTTTATATCAGTGGTCTGGCCGGGTTAGGAAACGGTCCGGATCAAATCGGCGTACATATCCGGCCGTAAATCACGGAAAAACTGCCAGCCGTCGCGGACTTCCCGGATTTGTTCCAGGTCGAGATCGGCGATGACGACTTCATCTTTGTCCTGGCTGCCTTTTACCACAAACTCACCCCGCGGATCGACGAAATAACTGGAGCCGTAAAATGTGCCGAAATCCCAGGGATTTTCAAGACCGATGCGATTGTTGGCACCGATAAAAACACCGTTGGCCACTGCCTGGGCCGGCTGTTCCAATTCCCACAAATATTGAGATTTGCCGGACGTCGTGGCGGAAGGGTTAAACAGAATCTCGGCCCCTTTGAGTGCTAAAATACGGGCGCATTCAGGGAAATGTCGATCATAACAAATATAGATCCCTATCTTTGCATATGCGGTTTCAAAAACAGGGAATCCCAGGTTACCGGGCTTGAAGTAAAACTTTTCCCAGAAACCCGGCCAGGTATGGGGGATATGAACTTTCCTGAATTTTCCCAGATACGTTCCATCCGCATCAATCACTGCAGCCGTGTTGTAGTAGACCCCGTCGATTTCCATTTCGTAAACCGGAATAATCATGACCATTTGATATTGCTTGGCATATTGGCTGAGGTGCTCGGTCGTCGGTCCCGGGACCTTTTCGGCATTGCCATACCATTTAATATCCTGCTCGGCGCAAAAATAGGGGCCATAAAATAACTCCTGTAGACAGAGTATTTTCACACCTTTTTGCCCGGCTTCCTCAATCAGCGGGATATGCTTTTGGATCATGGCCTCTTTTATTTCCGCCGGCGACCCATCATGTTTGGCATTGGCGGCCTGTATGTGGGCACATTTCACAATTCTTGGCATTCGTTCCAGTCCTCCCCATCTGGTTTAATTATATCGCTGTTGGCTGTTTTCCGTAATTATTGAAAACATATATTCTGCGACCGAAATACAATAGTTAGAATAACGCAAAAATTTCTTCATACTGACATAGTAAATGGCCACCGAAGACGTCAAGTTTTTTATGAAGTTTAAAAATATACTGAATCTTTTTAGTGGTTTTTGGTGTTAATATTTGACAAAAAGAGCGGGACCACGTAAATTTAAAATTTTTTGATGGCCTTGTTTCCCCGGTGACAAACACATTTTAAGGATCTGTCATGTTGCCCTAATGGCGAATCCGTCGGTGGGGGTGAAACGGTTGCAAAATAAGACTCATAAGGGAGAAAAATTGTGAGTAACGCGGATAAGTTTAATAATATGGACCCAGGGTTGGATTTGGTCCAGGCAATTGCCGAGGCCGATCGCTGCCTGCTGTGCCATGATGCCCCTTGTTCGGAGGGATGTCCGGCCGACACAAAACCGGCTGAGTTTATACGCAAACTTCGCTTTAAAAATATTACCGGTGCCATCCGCACCATTAAAGAAAACAACATTCTGGGTGGTGCCTGCGGGGTTTTGTGCCCGACCCAAAGATTGTGCGAGGAAAAGTGCAGCGCGATCTTTCGGTCTGACAACCGTCCCGAAGGCGCAGATCGCCCTATCCAGATTGGCAAAATCCAGCGCTTTCTCATCGAACATAGCTGGGAAAGGGGTTTCAAGGTTTTTAAAAAACCTGAATCCCGATCCGAGAAAATTGCTGTTGTGGGATCCGGACCGGGCGGTTTGAGCTGTGCGGCCGAACTTGCCAAAGAGGGTTACCGGGTAACGGTTTTTGAGGCCCATCCGGAACCCGGTGGGGTATTGCGCTATGGGGTAGTGTCTTATAGATTTGACATGAATTTTTTGGAAAATGAGCTGCAAGGAATACAGGAGCTGGGTGTGACATTCCAATGTAACACCCCGGTTGAAGGCCAAGAAGGGGCGGAAAAGCTCCTGAAAGACGGTTTCGACGCCGTATTTCTGGCCCCCGGCCTGTGGGCGGCCGCCACCATAAAACCCGAGGGTAAAGATATTGACGGGCTTTTTTCATCGGTGGATTACCTGTCTGGTTTGCGCGACGGACGATTTGACAAAATAGAAAAGAAAATTCAGGGTAAGACCGTTGCGGTTATCGGTGGCGGTTCGGTTGCCATGGATTGCATTGAGTCTGCCGCTAGACTGGCAGCCAAAGATGTCTATCTGATTTACCGGCGCTCCTACTTACAGATGCCGGCGGAACCCGATGAACGGATTGAAGCCCAGACGGCCGGGGTTCATTTTTTGCTGCTCAACCAACCGTTGGATTACATAACGAATAAACAAAACCGGCTCAAAGGCTTGAAACTTGCGCGTACCCGTCTGGGCGAGCCCGATGTATCCGGCCGCAGGAAACCCGAGCTGATTGAAGGTTCCGAATGGACCATGGATGTCGATGTGGTCATTGAAGCCATCGGCAATCTTGCTCCGGAAAATTCAACTGAGTGGTATCCCAATGTGGCCGTTGACAACAAAAATCTCATCAAGGTCGATCCGGAGACCGGGAAAACTTCTGTGGCAGGAGTTTTTGCCGGCGGTGATATCGTTCGTGGTCCGGCTCTGGTGGTCCAGGCGGTTCAGGACGGCAAAGTGGCCGCCGGCGCTATTAAGAAATACCTGGCAAAATAAGGTTCAGAGGTTCAGGGTTCAAGGTTCAGGGCTTTATGAAGGTTAACAAAAGAAGAGCAACCCGGAACGCTGCACGCGGAACCTGTGAACCATTATATAAGGAGGAGCTATCGTGACCAACAACACCGATTTATCTGTAGATTTCTGCGGGTTGAAGTTTAAAAATCCATTCTTGCTTTCTTCTTCTCCGGTTTCCAATAGCGCTGAAATGGTCGCCCGATCATTTGAAGCCGGCTGGAGCGGTGTGGTATTTAAAACCCTTAACTCAGATCGTTTGCCGATCATTCACCCGTCACCACGAATGCATTGTGTCCACTACGGCAGCAAGCGTGCGATGGCCGTACAAAATGTCGAGATGATTTCCGACCGGCCGTTAAAGGACAATCTGGCCGAATTCCTCTACCTGAAAAAGAATTATCCGGATCATCCGATTATCGCCAGTATCATGGGATTTTTCGAAGATGAATGGGTCTATCTTGCCAAGATGGCCGAGGACAACGGGGCCGATATGCTGGAGCTGAACTTCTCCTGCCCGCATATGTGCATTGAAGGGGCCGGTCACAAGGTCGGGCAGGCCTTCAGTCTGCTGGAAGGATTTACCGAGGCGGTTAAAAAGAATGTTTCCATACCGGTCATGGCCAAGATGACACCCAACATCACAGACATGAACGAACCGGCGATGTATGCTAAAAACGGCGGTGCCGATGCCATCGCGGCCATCAATACCGTCAGGGGTATTTCCCAGATCGGGCTGGATGACTGGGTACCCAAACCGAATGTATTCGGCAAGGGAGCCATCAGCGGTACCTCCGGACCGGCCGTTAAACCCATCGGTCTGAATTTTATCGCCGCCATGGCCCAAAATGATGAGCTTGATCTACCGCTTTCCGGTATCGGTGGAATCGAGACCTGGATAGATGCACTGGAATACATCCTTCTGGGCGCGTCAACCATTCAAGTGACTACGGGGATTATGCATTATGGCTACCGCATCGTAGAGGATATGGTGGAGGGCCTCAGCGATTTTATGGCCGAACGCGGTATTAAACAGGTTTCGGATCTGGTGGGTATCGCGCTGCCGAACCTCCACGAAACCGAGGCATTTGACCTCGCGCGTCAGGGTATCGCCCACTACGATATGGATCTTTGCATCGGGTGCGGGCAGTGCTACATTGTCTGTAAGGATGCCGCCGGCCAGGCGATTGAATGGGACGCTGCAAGCCGCCGGCCGAATTTGATTGAGGACAAATGTCTGAGTTGTATGCTCTGCAAATTCGTTTGCCCGATTTCCGGATTGATTTCTTTCAAGGAAATGCCGCCGGATTGGCATCGACGGGAGACGGCGGTTATGGAAAAAAGGTTGGAAAAAAAGGTAAAGATAGAACCATTTACAAAGGAGGGTCCAAATGAGTGTATTGTTTAAAGGTGGTACGATCGTTAATGTAACCGGTCGTTACACGGCCGATGTTTTGACCCGTGCAGATAAAATCAAGGCGATCGGAACCGATTTGGATAACCCGGCAGATGAAGTGGTCGATGCCAAGGGAATGTACATCCTTCCCGGGGCGATTGATCCACACACGCACCTTTGCATGCCCTTTATGGGGACCCACGCCCAGGACGACTATGAAACCGGCACGATTGCAGCCGCCTGCGGCGGTGTCACCACAGTTGTGGATTTTGATTTACAACAAAAAGGGGAATCTCTGCTGGAAGCCCTGGAGCGCAAAAAGGCCCTGGCTGAAGGCAAAGCGGTCGTCGATTATTCCCTGCACCCGGCGGTAATGGATCCCAGACCGGAAATTATCGATGAAGTCAAAAAAGCTTGCCGGGATTACGGTACGCCGAGCTTTAAAATTTTTATGGTATATGACTTCCGGGTGGATGACGCCACCATGATCAAGCTGTTGGAAGAGACCAAAAAACATGGTGGTCTGGTTCAGGTTCATGCGGAAAATGTTTACATTATCCAGCATCTGAATGAAGTGCTGGAAAAGGAAGGTAAATTGGATCCTTACTACCATGCCGTCAGCCGCCCCAATATTGCCGAAGAAGAAGCGATTGCAAGGGCCGTCAAAATGGTGGAGTTTACGGGTTCCCGCATCTATATTGTGCATCTATCCTCCAAGGAAGGTCTTTGGAAGGTTAAAGAAGCAAGAGATCGGGGAATTCATGTCTATGCCGAGACCTGCCCCCAGTATCTGCTGCTGGACGATGAACGCTACAAAGAACCGGACTGGAACGGCGCCAAATACGTGATGTCGCCACCCCTTAGAACCCGAGAGAGCAACCAGGCCCTTTGGGAAGGATTGCGTGGCGACGACCTGCAGGTAGTGGCCACCGATCACTGCCCCTTCGATTTTAAGGGCAAAAAGGATATGTTCGGCAAAGACGACTACAAAAAAATACCCAATGGCGCGCCCGGTATCGAAACCCTCTTGATGCTGATACACTCGGAGGGCGTGGTCAAAGGCCGCATCAGTCTCGAGCGCATGGTGGATGTTGTGTCCACCGGAACGGCCCGGATGTTCGGCCTGACGGATAAAGGCGAGATTTCGGTCGGCAAGGACGCTGACATTGTCGTGTTCGATCCGGATCAGAAATTTACCATCACCCAGAATAAACTGCATATGAATGTCGACTACACGCCGTACGAAGGTATGGAGATAACCGGCATGCCCCGTGCGGTCTACGCCAGAGGTAAAAAAGTCACCCAATGGAACGGCAAGCAGATGGAGTTTGTGGGTGAGAAAGGATGGGGGCGGTTTATCAAGCGCGAACCGTTCCAACCCTTCTGAAACTTTTATTAATATTCGAAAAGGCGACGGTGCGACCTGGGAATTTGGTTGCACCGTTTTTTTGTTTGTGCCTCATAATGCACTGCTCATCCGCCAGAGTGCTTTGGCGGACTCTGCTTTTGAAACGAACCGCGCCTTGCTAATAGGCAAGATCTAAACGTTAAAAACCAGTTTTCCAGCAATGAATCTGAAAAGGTGCAAGCGATTTCCAATGCTTGCAGCTTTTCAATTGGATAAACGGTTCTCTTTAGCAATGCATCCTGCCGCGATAATTCTGAATTATTTCAAGGGTCGAGGAGATTTTCCACTGAACATTTGGTGGTAACGGAATGAATTATCAGCAGCGACCTCATATCAAACCTCGCATCTCTTGAGTTATTTTTCATTTGCCGATTCAAGCATGGCGTGCAGCAGCACATTGGCACCGGCTTCGCAGTCTTGCCAGCGGGTATTTTCCACTTCCACATGGCTGCGCCCGCCGATGCTGGGAACAAATATCATGGCCGTCGGGCAAACCTGGTTCATATAACTGGCATCATGACCCGCACCGCTGACCATGTGGAGACCGGAATAACCCAATTCTTGCGCCACATTCAGGATGCGCTGCACCATTTTTTCATCAAAGGGCGAATGCTCCACCCGCCAGGTTTCTTCAATTTTTATCGGACAGCCTCTTTTGGCGGCAAGGTCTTCAAAATCTTTGCGAACCAACTGCCAGGCTTTTAAGGCATGATCATCATCCCAGGACCTGATGTCCACGGTGAAGTGAACTTTATCCGGTATAATGTTTCTGGAGTTGGGATAGTTCTGAATTTCACCGACAGTGGCCACCATGTTGCCGCCCATACGCTCCGGAAGTTGATTGACTTTTAAAATCATCTCGGCGGCGGCACACAGGGCATCGTGGCGGCCCTCCATCGGGGTCGGTCCCACCTGGTTGGCTTCTCCCTCCAAATAGACATCGTACCAATGCAAACACAGAATACCTTTGGGAGCACCGACAACCTTTTCTTCTCTTTCAAGCATCGGCCCTTGTTCGATGTGATATTCATAGTAGGCATGCACCGGCCATTTTTTTGCCGGTACCGAACCCTTGTAGCCGATGCGGATCAGCTCATCTTCAAACCGCTTTTCGTTGATATCGGTGCGGTCGTAAACCCAATCCCGCTCAAGGGCACCGGCCCATACCCCGGATGCAACCATTGCCGGCGCAAAGCGGGAACCTTCCTCGTTGGTCCAGTCTACAATCACGATGGGCCGCGCGGTCTCAATCTTGTTTTCATGCAGCGTCCGCAAAACTTCCAGCGGACCCATAACACCTAAAATACCGTCAAAGCGTCCGCCCTTGGGTTGAGAATCGATATGCGAACCGCTCATCACCGGTTCAAGGTCGTTATTCGTGCCGGCCCGCCTGCCGAAAATACTGCCCATTTCATCAATGGTTACTTCCAGGTCGAGTTCCTGCAGCCATTTAACAAAAAGATCTCTGGCACGTTTATCCTCATCCGAAAGGGTCAGTCGTTGCACGCCGCCGCCCGCTGTGGCCCCGATTTTGGCCATCTCCTCGAGGGTGTTCTGCAGCCGCTGGCCGTTGACTCTCAATGATTTAAGATCCATGCAATCACCTCCGTGCTTTAAAATTCATAAAAAAATAATCTGGAAGATCCTGAAGCGCATATTCGAAACCGATCAAAGAAGTATATCAAATTTTTTTCTAACCGCTGTTTCAATTTGCGCCGGTATATACGATTTCTCATCCCGGGCAAGAATTTTTTTGGCCATTTCGCGAGCCCGACAGTTCGCATCCCGGGCACCTGCTTCTTCCCATTGCATCCTGTCCTTCTGATCACTCACACCGTTTCCGTTAAAATATTCGCTTCTTAAAAATGTCATGGTGTGATCTGAAGTCATATAGTTGCCGCCGGGACCTACTTCCTCGATGACCTCCAGTGCCAGGTGATCGGCATCCACCTGGATCCCCTTCAAGGTCTTGCAGCACATCCCGGTGATTTCATCATCAATAACAAATTGTTCATAGGATACGGTCAGCATCGATTCCAGCATGCCGGCGGCATGATGCACATAATTGGAACCACCCATGGCCGCCAGCAAAACCGTGATCCCTTTTTCCCAGGCCGCCTGGGCATCCGGCACTTTTGAGTCTGAAATCCCGGCCGAATTATAGTTGGGTATTTTAATATGGTGCGCCATCTGATGGATGGCAGCATTCATCATACCGCACTCCACACTGCCGCCAAGATATCCCATGGTCTTGAGATTGGCCCGGCCCGGTATACCGCCGTATAGTATCGGGGCCCCGGTAGCTGTCAGCTGGCAGATGGTGATCCCGGCCAGCTGCTCGGCGTGAAGCTGGGCCAGGGTGCCGGCCATAGTCAAAGGCGAAGTTGAACCGGCCATGGGAGCGCTGGAAAGTGCCACCGGAATACCATTGCGCACGGCCGCCTGCATGATCAGGGTCGATTGGGTGCAAAGTTTCAAGGGACTAATGGCAAAAGAAGTGATTACGGATATAAACGGTTTTCGTCGGAGTGCATCAATTCCCCCTGCCAGCATTGAAGTGAAATCCAAAACCCTGTGGAAACCCTCCTCATTCGTCAGACCGCCCATCACATGTTTTCCGGTGGCCTTCAAGCCGGCAAAAAAGCAGTTCACATCATAAGCAGTTTCTGGAATATCTGTCGGTATGCAGGGGCGCAGAAAAAAATGGATGTTATCGAGTCCATCGACCAATCTTCCAAGGTTATAAAGATCGTAGAGCGTTGAAGACCGCGCATCGCCACTTTCGAGGTCCAGGATTTTAATAGCGGCACCGCCTGTGCCAAGATAAACACGATGCCGGGTAAGGTCTAAATCATTTTTTCCATCCCGGCTATAAAGAATTACATTTTCCGGCGCTTTGTTTGCCTGCGCAAGGACGATGTCTCTGGGGATAAATACACGGGCCCGCTCCCTGTCAACCGATGCACCTTCATTTTCAAGCAAATCGAGGGTAGCATCCAACCCGGATTCATAAGTGATTCCTATCTTTTCGAGAATCGTCAGAGCCGCTTGATGGATGGTTTCAATATCATCGGGTGAAAGCGGTTTATACAAACCACCGGGTAGACCTTTTAAATCCATGCTCGGCTCCTTATTGGTTCCTTGGAAATAATTTCTGTGCAATTTGTGGCAAAATATTATTGGGGGATAATATTCATCTATTTTCGACGAATTGACTATTTTCTATTGAAAATTGACGATTGAAGGAATCCTATCGATTTTAAATTTATAAAATGACAGAGTGAAGCGATTCCACAAATCATCAATAACCAATCGTCAATTTTCAATTTGGTTCGGGCCGGTCAGGGTCAGGCTAACGCGGAAAAGTGGTTTTGGATATACCCGCTGAAAGCCAGTTGCCCGGCCGGTTGAATTCCCCACTGCCGGCCTGCCTCAAGGATTGCCTCAACCATGGATTGCGCATAGCCTCGGGAAAAGCCGATGACCAATGCATCTTTTTCCAGCACCGCAACCTGGCAGGCTGTATGCAATATCGGCCCCTGCAGGAAAAATGGTCGCTGTTTTTGGGGAGATTGCAGATCCAGAGCGGTGATCTTTTCCATGATTGAAAAAATATCCAGCCCCAGAAAGCCCAGCAAAGAGAAACCTTCGGTAATATCTGTGTAAGCGGCCTCATCGGGAATTTGCAGGTTATTGTCGGACAGGTGCCAAACCGAGGCCTGGGTTCGATTCAGGCGATTAATGAGCATCCCTTTGCCCAATACGCAGGCGCCCGGAGCCTCGGGGATGTTCACCCCCGGTAGTTGGATTTGAGAAAGATCGCTGGCCTGAATATCCCATTTGGAAATGTGGCTCAGATCAACCACAAATGGCCCCAGCCCTTCGTCTTCATAAGCAAGGACCACTTCCCAACCGTTGCTCATCATTGTCTGAGCTGGATTGCCTTCAAAAGAAACGGGAGAATATCTCTTCATCATTTTCGTCCTTTTTAGGCTCTTAAGCGTATCCCTTCCGGATCATAAAAAGGCATTTTCACTACAGAGGCCTGTAAACGCTTATTACCCGCACCTGCTTCAAATATTTCCAGGTCAGTTCCTGGTTTGGCCAGATGGGATTCCACCAAACCCATCCCGATGGCTGTTTTCAGGGTGGTGCTGAATCTGGCCGTGGCGACGTAACCCCTTATGCGGTCGTCTACGATCAAAGAACCGTCTCCTGGCGGGTCATTAAGCTGCTCGAATTTAATACCGATAAGCTTGAGACGACCTGCCTGATTTTCAGTTTGCTTCAAGGCCACGGCGCCGACGGTTTTGGCTTCGGGTTTTTGTTGAAACCAAAGATGGCCCAGCCCAACATCATGTAAGGTGGTACGTTGTTCAGATTCAGAACCAATGATCAGGTGGCCCTTTTCCAGGCGCAGACAGTTTTGGGCTTCTAACCCAAAATTCGCAATACCGAATTCTTGGCCCGCTTCTTCCAGCAAACTCCAAATAGCCTGCATGTAAGATGCGGGTACATGCAGCTCATAGGAAAGTTCACCCACAAAACCAAGACGCATGACGCGTACCGTTAGGTTTTCGTTAATTGCAAGGTTTCGACACCTTAAAAATGGAATGGCCTGGTTGGAAACATCCTCAGCGGTCACTTCTTGCAGAACTTTACGGGCATTGGGCCCTGCCAGATTTATAACTCCAAAAGCATCCGTAAGATTGACGATGTTGTAATTCCAGCCGTCAAACCGCGTATGATATCTTATCCATTCCACCGTGGTTGCGGCACGCGCTGTTGAAGTCGTGAAGTAGAAATCGTTGGGTCCCCGTTTTACCACCACCCCGTCATCCGTGATACAGCCGTCCTCATTGCACATGGCTGAATATTTAACCGTCTCTTCGGATACTTTGGACATGTCCCCCACATAGATCCGCTGCAACGCTTTCAAAGCATCCGGCCCGTGAATCCGGAATTTCCCCAATGTACTCGCATCGAGCAGGCCCACGTTTTTGCGTACATTTTCGATTTCTTTAGCGGCATTTTTCTCTTCGGAGAACCGCCGGGCCCGATACCAGGCACCTATGCGTTCCATTCTGGCGCCGGCCTTAGCCTGTGAGTCGTGTACCGGCGTACGTTTAAATACATTGTGGCCGGCTCCGGCGTAAGCCGCCAAAAGGGTGGGGACCAAAGGGGCGCGAACGGTGGTGGGTTTGGGAACAGCCTGCGTTATATTTTGATATTGGTTGACATACAAAGGCAGGTTGTGGCCGGCTATGCCGCCCTGGCCGGGACCGGTGCCGGCAGAAGTAAAGCGTTTGATCAATTCGGGTACCTGAAATCCCATTTGTATGGCCTGGTTGATGTGCTTTGTGGTAGCGTCTTCATCAAAACATATAAACGTTTTTTTACCGTTCACATTGGCAGCAACAAATTCTGATCCCCGGGCCGGCCCCGGGAGGGTATTCAGTTCTTCATCCACTGTTTTCACATCCGCCTCAAGCATTGCACCGTTGTCCGCTGCCGCGCGTAAACCGGCCAATCGTCCCGACATCTCGATAGAAAGTGGATGGGTCAGGCCCAGCATGCGTCCGGCTGCATGTACTTTTTCAGGAAACCGGTCTGGTAAGAAAAACCCTGTATGTTTGTCGAAAATCAGTTTGGCACCGGATAGGGTAATGGGTCCGTTCAGCGGGGTTAACCCGGCCGATGCAACCAGGGTATCGCAATTGTATTTTTGGGTTCCCGCGGCGCCAATTTGGGACAGCGTCACACATTTTAGGCCTTTGTTACCGCTTGCCCTGGCAGCTGTCCATCCTTTCAGGAAAGGAATCTTGCGCTGTTCCAACCCCGCAAGCAGCCCGGAATCCTGGCCCTTTTCACGAACATCGGCCACACACAAAACGTTCAGGCCCAGATCGGACAGATCGGCAGCCGCCTCCAATCCAAGATCATGCCCGATGCAGAAAACTGCATTTTTCCCGGGTAGCAAACCATAGGTTCGAGCCAGCCTGTGGGCGCAGGCTGGCTGCATGAGGCCGGGCTTTTCGTTATTCTCAAACAACAAAGGACGTTCGATGCAGCCTGTGGCCACCACAATACTTCCGGCTCGAATCTCAAGGTATCGCTCGTTGAAGGGATCGTTTTCACAACCCTGTTGTACAGCCGCTATCAATTGGTTGTTATAAATCCCAACCATTGCGGTATGCACAAAAACGCGAATATTGGATGTCTCCTGCACCTGCCGGGCGAGCGCTGCGCCCCTTTCATACAGCCGGACACCTTTTGAACTCATTGCCGGGCGATAATCAAAAAATCCGCCAAGCCAGGGCCTGGATTCGAGCAGATTAACGCGAAGACCATGCTGTGAAGCTGCCAACGCCGCGCACATGCCGGCCGGACCGCCGCCGATCACACAGACATCAGCATTTAGATAAATTTCTTCGTATTGGCCCTTCATCTCAAATGCGGGCGATAGCCTGCCAAGACCGGCGATCCTGCGAATCTGTTTGATAGCCAGCGGCCATAATCCTGCTGGTTTATGAAATACCCTATAGTAAAAACCGGCCGGCATGGCCCAGCCCAGTTTATCCATGAATCCCAGGAGGTCAAATTCAGGGCTTCCAACCACATTCTGGGCTTTCACTATCATTTCGTTTCTGGCGAGGGTGTTTTCCGCACAGACGTTGGGAATTCCGTTTACATCCATCAACGTGTTGCCGCATTCCCCGTCCAGGCTATATAGTCCCCTGGGACGGTGATATTTCTGGCTGCGCGAAAAAATTCGAATACCATTGGAATAAAGCGCCGTCGCGATGCTATCGCCCGCCAGTCCTTCAATTGCCTGGCCACGGTATTCAAGTGAAATCTTTTTCTCGGGCTGGACTCGCAATGTCGGCAAATGGGTGAGCCTTTCCACTGTTAAGCCTCCGATCCATTCATATCAGGATTGATCACTTCCAGATTAGTTGTCGTATCTCGATAAACAGTGAACCAGGAACCGCATCCGTTTTTGTGGCACCACCATTCCTTTTGAACGCCCGCCACGCTATTGTTCATGTGCACGTAATCACACCAAATTGCCGGCGTTTGCCCTTGTTCTGCCGGCCTGGGCCCCTTGTCTTCACCCCCAAACTGGAACTCATAACCGTTACGCTTACCGCATATCGGACAGGTAATGGTCAGTGACATCGTTGTTTCCTCATCGATACTCGAAAGTCTCTCTTGTTTTTTAATACAGTTACAATTTTCATGATAGGCTTCATCAATACTGTTGTACCATATGCCTCTAATCCGAACTGGTTACAAAACTTTAGATCATGTTCGAAGGCAAGGCGCAAGGTGACGAAAAAGCGGAGCATGCACGTCAGTATGTGAGCATTTTGAGTCGGCTTGCAACGCAGCCATTCGGACATTAGATGAAGTTTTTAAATCAGTTCTAATTGTTTGGACTGTAGTTTACTATCGCCGCCGTCTCCCCCATCAACCTGTGATTCTCGTACCGATCCAGTGAAAAAGGCTTTAAGATATCCGGACATTCATCCGTGGCCATAAACTGAGCCATATACTTGCCGGTGACCGCACACGATTTGAATCCGAAATAGCCCCACCCGCAGTCCATGAAATAGCCTTCAATAAGGTCATTACCATCTAAAATCGGTGCCATGTCCGGCGTCATATCGGCAAGACCGCCCCAGGACCGCATGAATTTAACTGCTTTCAGACACGGCATTAACTCGGTTAGCGCTTCGGCCTGGTGTTTGATATAGTCGGCAGTGGTCCCGGTGGTGTAATTGGGCCAGGGATCCATGTGGGAACCGGTTGCAATTTCGCCCTTGAGGGTCTGATTGGCATACACGTGGTATCCTCCCGAGGAAACCACGTGATGCAGCAGGGGCTTGAGCGGCTCCGTCACCATGGCCTGGATGGTTAACACGCTGATGGGCAGCCGGATTCCCAGCATTTGCTGCGAGATGGCAGCCGAATAAGCGCCGGCGGCATTGAGCACCCGCGGTGTTGCTATTTTGCCCTTGTTGGTATCCGCGGCTACCATCTTACCATTTTTAACCGTCAATCCGGTGATTTCGGTATCCTGATGAATGTGCACACCGAATTTGGCACAACCTTTTGCCAATCCCCAGACCACTGCATCATGGCGCACGATACCGCCCGGCGGGTGGTACATGCCGCCGCAGATTGGATACCGGGGTCGCTGGGAGATATCGAGTGCCGGTATTAATTCTTTGCATTCCTTGGGGTCGACCAGCCAGCTGTCGATCCCGTGGAACCGGGCAGAGGCTACCTGCAAGCGCTGAGCCTTGAGGGCCGCCTCGCTGTGGGCCAAACTCAGGAGCCCGCAGTTATAGAACATCAGATTGTAATTCAACTCTTTGGTCAATATTGGCCATAAATCAAGGGCCTCTTTATAAAGGGGAAGGTTTTCCTGGGTGCGCTGGTTGGCGCGAACAATGGCCGTGTTTCGTCCGGCGCCGCCGTATCCAATATAGCGCTTTTCGATAACGGCAACATTGGCCATACCGTGATCGCGGGCCAAAAAGTAAGCGGTAGCCAGGCCATGCAGGCCACCACCGATAATTATGGCGTCATAGCTTTTTTGTAACTGCGGTTTTCCCCACAGGCGTTTGTATTTCCCAAACATATGAATTGCCGGCCTTTCCTGCTGCAAAATAGTTGAGGGGTCGGGGAGTTTTTTTGACGAGGTCGCTGCATGAATCATCAGCGACTGCATCGTGCAAACTCATGCATAAGGGGTCGTAGCCAAAGAACAGCGATTAGACATTAAAACAATGGGTTAGGGGTAAAATCAACATCGTGCCCCCAAGACACCTTTGGGTTACCGCCTGTTCCTTGGCAACGCTCCCTAATGCCTTCAGACAGTGCACGATTTCGCTGCTGATAATTCATTTCGCTATTATCACAGGTTGGCAGGAAAAACTCCCCGACCCCTCAAATAGTTATAATTCACACTCCATTTTGTTTATGCACAATTGAGGTAGTATTTTGTTAGTGAGCTAAAAATGACTTTGGATTGATCATATGGGTAACTATCGTAAAAAGTCAAAAAAATCTGTTCATATTGGCGGGATTTTAAATGATGTACTCAAAACACTGCGCCCTGAGGCTGACAGCGGGTTGGTGCAGGTCTGGCCATTATGGGATGATGCCGTCGGAAGGGCTATTGCCGAAAATGCGCGCCCCGCGGCCTTCAAAGGAAAATTATTGTTGGTCCATGTTTCAAGTTCGCCCTGGGTTCATCAGCTTCAATTTTTAAAAAGAGAAATCATACAAAAACTAAACGCCGCACTGGGGCAAGACTTGATCGAAGACATTAAATTCAAGATCGGACCGGTTTGATTAAAACGCTTAGTTTAATGCTAATTCGCAAGGCTTAAGCTTTGCCTCCAATATGGAATACTGCAAAAAACGACATGTTGCCAGTTACGGGTTACGAGTGACGAGTTAAAAGAGGAGATTATTCCAGTTAGAACACGAAACACGAAACGCGGTTAAATTTTCGACGTGAATTCCCTAACAACCGACAGCTTCTTTGATGGTCGTATCCGCATTAAACAACATCGATACGGTTATCGATTTTCCATCGACGCAGTCTTATTGGCCCATCACGCCGATCCCAAACCGGGCCATCGGGTGGTGGATCTCGGCACCGGTTGCGGCATCATCCCCTTGATATTGACCTATCGCCATCCCAACCTGCAGGTATACGGTATTGAAGTTCAGGCTGAGCTGGCCGCAGTAGCGGAGCGTAATATATTGGATAATCAAATGGATGGCCGTATTTCGATATTACACCAGGATATGAACACGCTGAAAATCAATAGGATTTCCGACCCGGTGGATTTGGTTATTAGCAATCCGCCATATAGAAAGTCCGATTCAGGCAGAATAAATCCTGATCGACAGCGTGCAGTGGCCAGGCATGAAATCAGAACGACGCTGAGCGACGTCATCCGAACCGCTCGACGCATACTGCGCCCGTTTGGTCAGTTTTTAACCATCTATACCGCAGATCGAACGACCGATTTATTTACCCAGCTGAGGTCTGCAGACCTGGAACCAAAATATTTACGCTCGATTCATTCAACCCGGAATTCGGAAGCCAAATTAATCCTTGTAGAAGCCCTAAAAGGTGGTGGCCCGGGTATAAAAATCGGCCCTTCTCTGGTTATTTATCGGACAAATGGGTCTTACACAGCTGAAGTTGAAAGTATGTTTGCGCCCTGATCTGCGGACTGACTGCATCGATTTGAAACTGTTTAAATTGATTGACACGTCAGGCCAAAAATTATATTGAGACCTACCGCATTTGATTTATTGAGGTGTTGGAGAGGTGGCCGAGTGGCTGAAGGCTCCGCTCTCGAAAAGCGGTATCCTGCCAAAAGCGGGATCGTGGGTTCGAATCCCACCCTCTCCGCCAGGAATTGCAAGGGCCTTTGCTTATGTGGTTCCAGGTTCCCCGTTCAACGTTCAAGGTTACCCTGGTCGTGAATCTTTTAACCACTGAACCCTGAACCTTTGAACCCTATTGGTTTCGGCTTGTCTTGGTTAGATAGACCGGCTTTTTTTTCATATCCGGAGAGATGTCCGAGCTGGTTGAAGGAGCACGACTGGAAATCGTGTGTGCTGTCAAAAGCGGCACCGAGGGTTCGAATCCCTCTCTCTCCGCCAAACAAATATCACTGAGGCCGTGTCATGACACCTCAAATTCGTCATTCCGGACGAGTTTACCGGAGGTGAGGGAGATCCGTGGTTCGACAGGCTCGCCACTGTGAGTGAAGGCGAATGGGAATCCATAATATACAAATAAAATCAATATGTTCTGGCTCTTGGCTGGCCCTCTTAAATCACCCAAAAGGGTGTTCGCGAAGCGGAATTTAACAGGGTGCGCGCGCGCTTCCGTCTTGGCTGAAAGCTTCGCCGGACGGTCGCGGGAGTTGGCCGGGATGACCCATTATGACACAGTCTCGATAGAAGTGGTCTCGTAAAAAAAATGAATTATGTCCTATCTCGTTCTTGCACGAAAATACCGTCCTCAAACTTTTGATCGAGTTATTGGCCAGGAACACATTACGCAAACCCTGAGCAACGCTATTGCTTCGAATCGAGTTTCTCACGCTATTTTGTTTTCCGGCCCACGAGGAACCGGAAAAACAACCGTTGCCCGCATCCTGGCCAAGGCTCTGAATTGCATAAACGGACCGGTTCCGATACCCTGCAATGATTGCCGTTCCTGTAAAGAAATAACTTCGGGCAAGGCAGTTGATGTTTTCGAGATCGACGGTGCCTCCAACAACAGCGTTGAGCAGGTGCGCGAATTGCGGGAAAACGTTAAGTACATGCCGGCCCACAGTACCTATAAAATTTATATCATTGATGAAGTGCACATGCTGAGCACCCCGGCCTTCAACGCGCTTTTAAAAACGCTTGAAGAACCACCGGTACACATACAGTTTCTTTTCGCCACCACAGAACCGCATAAAATTCCGATTACCATTCTTTCCCGCTGCCAGCGACACGACTTCAAACGCATAAAGCGCGAACTGATTGAGAAACATACCCAATCTATCTGCCGGCAAGAAGGGGTTGATATCGAAGAGCGTTGTTTATGGCTCATCGCACGTGAAGCCGGTGGCAGTATGCGGGATGCCCTGAGCCTTCTGGATCAGGTCATGACCTGTACAGAGGACAGAATTACATATGAAAATGTGCTGGATATTCTGGGCATTATTGATCGAAAATTTATTTTCGATATTTCAAATGCCGCCTTAAAAAACGACGTGGCCGAACTTCTCAATGGCCTGGATGGTGTGTATGATCGTGGCCATGATATGAAAAAGTTATACGCTGATCTCCTGGAACATTTCAGAAATTTATTGGTCATCAAAATCGGGACAAATGTTAATAAGCTGGTGGGTTTTCCCTCACATGAAATTGATTTGATGCAGGACCAGGTAAAGGACGTGTCTGCAGGCTATTTAAACCAGATATTTGATCTGCTTTTCAAGGAGGAGCCTACGGTTAAATTTTCGGCCAATCCTAAAATGGCCCTGGAATTAGCCTTTATCAGGATTTTTCAGGTTAAACCGGCGCTATCTATCGATTTTCTGATAGATTCTCTAGACCGATTAAGACAGGAAATATCCGGTCAATCACCAGGGGAGATACATGAGAACCCGACAGATGAAAGTGAGACCGAACATGCCATCAGGCCAATGGGTGGGGAAAATCATCCGGAACAGCGGAAACCGGCTGCTGCCGGCAGAAACATCTCGCCCCAAAAAAAATCATCAGGCGCTGCGGCCCTCACTGAAAATCCGGAACAAACCTGGCACAGGATCTATGAAATTATATCCGAAAGGCAACCATCCCTGGCGGCTAACTTAAGCAAAGCCCAATTAAAACGACTTACCAGGCGCCGGCTTGAAATAGAAGTGGACGGCAATGGCTTTGTTGTCGACAGGATCAAGCGCAACAAATATCTGGAAATACTCAAAACAGTCTGCCGGGAGTTATTCGGTAGAGACATGGAAATCGTTATAACTGCCAAAAAGGTTCCCTCCGGTGCAGATCAGAAAAAAAAAAGTAACGATTTAGATTTAAAAAACAACGCTATAAGCCATCCGCTGGTGGCTGATGCCATAGATATTTTTGACGGTCAAATTGTGGACGTGAAAATAAAGCGGGGACACAATTGAGCGGTCCCGGGATCCCCGTTCAAGGTTCAGGGTTCAGGGTTCAAGGTTCAGGGTTCCCCGTTCAAGGTTCAAGGTTAAAGTGGTTAAAGGATAGTTCATTACTGCCTAATTCTGGACGTCTGCAACTTTTAACCAATGGATGAAGCCACAAGCGTCGCTAGCTTCACAATGACTTCTAGTAATTTGGTAGACAGTCATTACCCAACCCTGAACCTTGAATCCGACTCGGCTGCCTTCGACAAACTCAGGCCCCGAGGGTGCCGAGGGGAGTTCGTCACAGGCTGAACCTTAAACCCTGAACCTTTGAACACCGAACTTTCAATCGCTTAACCCAGTTAGGAGGTATATTGATGAAAGGCATGGGCAATATGATGAAGCAAGCCCAGAAGCTTCAGACCAAAATGCTTAAATTACAGGAAGAGTTGGCTGAAAAAACGGTCGAGACTACCGCCGGCGGCGGAATGGTCAAAGTTGTTGCCAACGGCAAACAGCAAATCGTATCTCTTCAAATAGAAAAGGAAGTAGTTGATCCCGAAGACGTGGAAATGCTGCAGGATTTGATCCTTGCGGCCGTAAATGATGCTTTGACCAAATCTCAGGAAATGGTTTCGGCGGAAATGGGTAAATTGACCGGCGGTTTGAATATTCCGGGATTAACTTAAATGGGTTGCGAGTTCCGAGTTGCGGGTTTCAATAAGAAATAATTCCAATTAAAACGCTTACCACGCAACGCGCAACACGTAACACGCAACGGCAATATAATTCTACACAAACGGAATTTTTTCTATCGGCTATGGTTCCAAGGAACGACACACATGACCCATTATCCCCCATCAATCCTTAAGGCGATCAAACACATTTCCAGGTTGCCGGGCATCGGTGAAAAAACGGCCGAGCGGCTGATCATGCACCTGCTCGGTGCACCGCGGCTGGCGGTCGAACAACTCACTGACAGCCTGCTGGAAATCAAGAGCAAAGTTAGGTTGTGCTCCCTATGCTATTCTCTGAGCGACAGCAATCTTTGCAACATTTGCAGCGACCCGGCCAGGGATCACACGCTGCTGTGCGTGGTGGAACAACCGGCCGATATGGTATCCATTGAAAAGTCGGGCGCCTTTTCCGGTCTCTATCACATCCTTTCCGGGGTATTGTCTCCCATGGATGGCGTCGGCCCCGGTGATATCAAAATGCGAGAATTATGGTCCCGGGTAGAGCAAGGCAAGATCAAAGAAGTAGTTTTGGCCACCAGCACCACTGTCGAGGGCGAAGCAACCGCCGCCTATATTGCCGAACGCCTGGCAAAATTTCAGGTTAAAATAACCCGGATTGCCACCGGCGTTCCTATCGGTGGGGACTTGAAGTATGTGGATCAGGTTACGTTAAAAAAAGCAATGGACACTCGCCATGCCATCTGAGACAAGGGCACGTCCCGATATATTCAAATGCCAAAAATGCGGCGATTGCTGCAAAGGATATGGGGGGACCTATTTAACCCGCAAAGAGATCCGAAACATCGCCGGGTATATCGGAACGGATCCCCACAATTTTATAGCCACATATTGCCAGCGGTCGGGGGACAAACTCTTACTGAGCCAGGGTCCAGACGGATACTGCATTTT
>CAMYNZ010000013.1 GCA_947259865.1 uncultured Desulfobacterales bacterium
ACCGGACGCCACCGAGTTTGGCGTCCCCAGAACCGTGGAGGTTCTGACTATTGCCTATGTGGGTGGCAGGGGAACGTTGTGGGGTTCAATCCTGGCCGGCTTTCTCCTTATCGGTTTTCAGGAATACTTCCGGGGACTGGGAGCCTGGCGCCTGGTCATGTACGGCGCCCTGTTGATTAGCGTTATGATCTACGCACCCAAGGGTATATCTTCAATAAAAAAATATATATGGTGAAGGGTGGCCTGAAGTGTTCGTGAAATGGCATAAAGGAATTCTACTTAGCAAATCTTACACGCCTTGAAGAAAGCAATCCCCTTTGTCAGTTGTCCGTTGTCAATGGTCCGTAGAAGTGGTTTCAATGATATATGGATTTGCAATCGCTATTATCTTTTTGGCAACCGACAATGGACGACGGACCACGGACATTGAGCATCTGTGCTCGATGTAATAACTGTCGCTATCTACCATCTTCTGCCTTTTCTTTATCTATCGAACTTCCGCTTTTTCTTCATTTATAAAGAAAGTAAAAACCATACCCGCAAGCGCGACAAGGCCGAAAGAAAAAAACACCGCACCGTATGACTGAAAGAGGTCGACAATCTTTCCTGAAACCGGTGTGGAGATGATACCTGATGTACTCGTAAATGTCGCCAGAAACCCCATGGCGGTGGCCGACATCTTTCTGGACAAGATGTCCGATGGATAGGCCGCCAGTAGAACATCCGGCATCAGAATCATCAATCCTACGACCGCCAGTATGACCGCAGTTACGGCAATACTCATTTTAAATGACAGCAAAAAGGCCGAACCGGAAAGCACCGCCATCCCCAGTATAATCAGCGGCTTTCGCCGTCCCCCGAAAAATCGGTCTGAAAGATATCCGCCAAGCGGTGAGGCCGCCACACCCGGCAGCAAGATAAAAAAAGAAAGGGTGCTGGCCCGGTCAACTGTCATGCTATAGGCTTCCGTAAGGAAAGATGGAATCCAAACCAGGCATCCGAATTGAACATAGACAAAACAGAAATAAACCAGAGCCACCGTCCACAGCGTACGATGGGTCATTACAACTGCCAGCGGTGACCGGGTGTCGTTGACCAGCTGTTTTTCAAGATGGGCCTCATCCTCGAAATCCGGGAGTCCTTTCTCGCCGGGATGATCCCGGACCAGAATCCAGAATATCAGTGCAACTGCAGCCATCATTAACGGTGGAATTATAAAAGAGCTGCGCCATCCCAAATGATCGCCGAGAAATCCGGAAAGCCGTATTCCTACACTGCTGCCTCCCGTCACGCAGGTTGCAAAAAATCCGATAGCCGTCCCCCTTCTTGATCGGGGATACCAGCTGACAATCAGTTTGACGGCTGAACTCCATCCCATGGCCTGGCCCATTCCATTTACCAATTGGGCAATGGCTAGTGCCGCATAGCTGGAAGCCTGGCTGAACATGAGGTTGCCGATTATCGAGACGATAGCGCCGAAAGTCAAAATTTTGCGGGGCCCGAGGCGGTCGCCCAGATATCCTGCCGGTAGTTGAAATAAGGTGTAGGTCACGAAGAAAAAGGCCATTAAGCCACCGGCCCGTGCATTTGAAATCCCGAGATCGGCTCTGAGAAGTGGAATCACGGGTGAGAAATTGAATCGGGTAAAATAATACATGCCGAAAAACAGCCATGTCAAAATCAAAATCATGTGGGCTGCAGACCATGATAAACGGTGATTCAATAGAGCCTCTCTATTTGGTGAAAAAAAGCGGCATACGGTTATCCCTGCCGCTATTTACAAATTTGCAGAATTGGGGTGATTCGTTTATACTAGACCAACCCGCTTTCACTCAAGGGCCTGTTATCCAAAATTCGCTCCGGCCGGAATATTGATAAATCCATCGTCGGCGTTAGATCTAATATTAGCTCAGAGATGTAACGCCCCACTGCCGGGGCTTGCTGCAGTCCGTGGCCGGAAAACCCATTGGCGAGATAAAAGCCACCAAGTTCCGGCCATTCTCCCAGGATGGCATTCCCATCTAGCGTGTTGACCGCATACAGGCCGGCCCAACCCCTGCGAAGTTTAAGGGTATCGAAGACCGGAACGAAATTCGCAAGTTGCGGCCAGAGAAGTTCAGTGAATCGTTTGTCATCCCAGGTAAAATCAAACCCGACCGGATCCTCGACCATTGATTTTCCAAGCAGTATCAAATTACCGGTTTCCGTTCGAAAATAAAGGCCCGATGGCAAAATGGTAAGGGGTAACGGACCTTCAGGCTTTACGGCCGTATCCAGTGCAAAAACCTGTCGCTTGACCGGTTTCACCGGCAACACAACCCCTGCCGTATGCGCCACCTTGGACGCCCAGGCCCCGGCGCAATTAACCACATATCTCGAGTTCAAGTTTACACCCGACCCCAATCGTACACCGCTCACACGGCCACCGTCCGAGGTGATCGCAATCACTTCGTCCTTGATATAGGCTGCCCCCAGAGAACGTGCTTTGGTTTTGTAACCCATAAGAACCGCATACGCATCCAGATGGCCGTCCAGCGGTCCGAAGGTGCCGCCGACAAAACTGTCAGTATTATACATAGGGTAGTGCGCGTTGATTTCAGCCCCGGACCACCACTGCACCCGGCATCCCAATCGTTTCTGAAGCTCTAATGCCTCCTTGGCTGCCGCTTTACCGTTTTCATCCACCAGAAACAGATTCCCTTCCCGGTGATAGGCAATAGCCGGTTTATTGTCATCGACCGCCATCGCATCCTCGAATTCATCGAAGACTTGAAAAGCATATTGTGATATCTGGATGTTCTGCTTGAGGCTGAATTGAACACGAACATTGGCCAGGGAAAGGGTCGTCGAAGCGTACGTGTAGGTGGGATCCATCTCGACAACAGCCACTTTCAACCGCTTATCGGCGGCCAGAAGGTAATAGGCTGCAGCGCAACCCATGATGCCGCCACCGATTATAACAATGTCATAAACTTGGTTCGTCATCTTCCATATCAGTCTATTCTATGGCTTCAGCAACCTTATGATAAATTCGAAGCACGAAATCTGAAATCCCTGGCCCAGACCTGGATTACAAAATACAAGTTTATCTGCTTGAGTCTTTAGTGCTTCACCCTGACCAATGTCAGTTTAATAGCAGTCGCGCCAGGACGGGCCGAAACAAATCCGAATATCAAATTCTCCAAGGTTCAAAACAGAATCCCTGGACAATGTGGTTTTGGACATTCTGTCATTCGGGTTTAGATTTTGTTTCGAGTTTCGTGCTTCGAATTTCGGATTTATGACCATTAATTAAAACCAGGAAACTCTTCCCGGCAACTAAAAAATCATTTAAACATTTATCTCCGCAACCGCTTTCACAGCGTTAGCCAGGTTCCGATCCCTTTTTCGGAAGCACGCCGGTAGAGAAGTGGCGCCACTGCCATATCGTCGAGGGCCAGGCCAAGATTGGCTGTCATGGTTCTCTCCTCGGGCGTTTCACGTCCGGGCTTTTCCCCGACAATCAATTCACCCAGATCGGCGTGTAAAGCAGGGGTATCCTGAAAATAGCCGACTTCCTTATAATGGAGAAACTGGGCCGTATCGTCCGTACAAAATTTTGCGGTTTCGCCCATGGCATCCGGATGCCAGTAAGAATCAAAATCAACCAGAGATGCAAAAGCACCCGCATCCATCCAGCCGGCTTGGATCGTAGCGTGAGGTTTTTTCAGAATCGGCCCTGCGGTAACGATCAAATCGCAGCCGGTTACGGCCTCTTGGGGGGTTTTAACCGGGATGACCTCCAGATCCAAACGCGTTTCTATATCGCTGGCATAGGCGCGAAGGGCTTCGGGTTCAACATCAAAAGCCATCACGCGCTTTAGCGGAAACAAAACCTTCAAGGCTTCCACGTTACTGCGTCCCTGTACGCCGCACCCCAGCACCCCTACTACGGAAGAATCAGGACGGGCAAGGCAGCGGGCTGAAAGTGCGGTGGCGGCACCCGTGCGCATAGCCGTCATCCAAACACAATCCATAACCGCAATGGGTAGACCGGTTTCACTATCATTGAGAATAAGTAATCCGGTGATGTATGGAAGCCCGCGGGCAGCATTACCGGGATACCCACTGACCCATTTTATACCCGCCGATTTTAGCGCAGGGATATAGGCCGGCATGGCATGAATAAAGTTATCCCCGCCGCCGGGATGAATGCCGGGTTTAGGGGGCATCTCTGTGTTTCCCCGGCCTTTTTCTTGAAAAGCCGTATCCAGCGCATCTATTATTTCAGGCATACCCACGCCTGCAGCGACAACATCGGCTTGACTCAAATACAATAGTTGGTTGTTTGGCATATGACCTCCTTTGGTCTGGAAATGATAGGGATTTGAGTTGTAGCGCGTTTGATTTTTTTATCAAAAATTAGTTTGGCATATATATAAAATGGTTTTAAGTATTAGGTTGAAGGATTTCAGTCTATTTTTTTAAAAGATGGTATACCATCACCTAAAACTTAAAACCAATACCTTTGAAACCATTTACGAGGTTTCCGTGGCGGCAACACATTTAATCTCTACCAATGCACCTTTGGGTAAGCCGCTTACCTCAATGACGGCTCTGGCCGGACGGTGTTCGGAAAAGTAATTCTGATAGATTTCGTTGAATTCTGCGAATTTTGCCATGTCGGTCACGAAGACATCGATGGCCAATACCCGGGTGAGATCCGAACCACCGGCCAGCACAATCTGTTTCAGGTTTTCCAGGGCCTGGTTCGCCTGGGGGGCAAATTCGGAACTCACCAACTCTCCGGATTGCGGATTCATTCCGAGCTGACCACTCACGAAAAGCAAAGAACCGGTGTCAATGGCCTGAGAGTATGGGCCGATGGCTGCCGGGGCTCTGTCTGTTTGAACACTGTTTAATTCCATGCTACCAACTCCTTTCTTTATTTTGGATACTCTACCCTGCTGATCGACTCCAGTCATCAGTAATCCATTGGGCCAAATAATTCAATAGGCTTGACACAGGCGGGGTCCTTTTCTATGGTGCCCCATTTACAGATGTATTTAATGATTATATTACATTTTATAAATATGAGTTGTTAAGATTATAATCCAACAAATGAGGCACAATTCGATGAGCCTTTATCAAAACTGGTTTTTGGCAAGCCGGCCCTGGTCCTTTACCATGACAGCCATTTCGGTGAGTGTCGGTGCGGCCCTGGGCGCATTGGCAGGTGATTTTTCATGGCCTTTTTATCTGGTAACGCTGGCGGGAATGATTGCCCTGCATGCCGCCACAAATCTCATGAATGACTATTATGACGTTCTCAGCGGCGTGGATTATCAGGAAACGTCAACGGCGCAATACCGACCTCATCCCCTGCTGGAAGGGAAACTTAAACCGGCGCAGGTGCGTATCGGAGCTTTTATTCTTTATGCGTTATCCGCAACGGCCGGATTGTATCTGGCGGCAGTGCGAGGTTGGGCACTGCTCTGGATCGGATTGATTGGTGTTTTCGCCAGTATCAGCTATACGGCACCGCCGTTTAAATACAAGTACAAAGCTTTGGGAGAGCTATCGGTATTTTTGATGTGGGGACCACTCATGGTAGAAGGGGCCTATTTTGTTCAGCGTCAAGCCTTCAGCATGGAAGCATTTTGGGTGTCTCTGCCTTTCGGTGTCCTGGTGGCACTCGTACTCTTGATCAATAACACCCGGGATATCGTCCACGACAGACAGAAAGGAATTATCACCATACCCATTCTTATCGGTCAGCGTAACGGATTCCGCCTGTATTTGGCGCTTGTGATCGTGGCGTATATGGGAATTTTGTGGATGTCCGTATTCGGCCCGCTGGATCTCTGGTCTCTGATCGTATTCGCTTCGTTGCCCCTGGCGATTCGTTTATTGAACCAAATGCGTTATGAGATACCGATAGATGCTGACGCTCGCACCGCACAGCTGGATACGGCATTTGGCGTTTTGTTGGTAATCTCAATGGTACCCGGGGGATTGTTTTGAGGGGCCGGCAATTGCGATCCATTGCGATACCTGGAACTGTAGCACTGGCAGCAGTTCTCTGGTTTATAACCTTTTATGTTACCTGGGGGATCTTCTGGGTTAAGATCGCTTTTTCGGCGGCAATCTTGGCCGGTATATCGCTGTGGATAGGATACGATCGAAAACAGGTCCTGGGATTTGATCTAAAGTCATTGCCCATCGGCCTGGCTTCAGCCGCTGGGCTTTATGGAATCTTTTGGATTGGAAAATTACTGACAACGGTTTTTTTCTCTTTTGCACCCCACCAAATCGGGGCGATATACGGAAAAGGGGAAGGAACTCCGGTGTGGATCATCGTCTTGCTGCTGTTTTTTGTAACCGGACCGAGTGAAGAAATTTACTGGCGCGGGTATCTGCAACGTAACCTGATCGACCGTTTTGGCGGCTGGCAAGGCTGGCTGCTGGCAACCGTGCTTTATGCCGGCGTTCATCTGTGGTCCTTCAACTTCATGCTCATCGGTGCGGCCGGGGTCGCCGGAGCATTCTGGGGGGCCATGTACTGGCGCCTGGGAAAGCTTGGCCCGGTTATAATTTCACACTCTCTCTGGAGTGCCGTCATATTTGCTGTATTCCCACTGTCATGACATCCCTTGCGCAATTATAGCGCTTTCATTTGATTGTTGACGATATCCAGTATCGGCGGTCTTAACATTCGCCATTTGGGATGCATCGCTTTTTCACCATGCCAGACAAACTCAACAGCATCGTAGCGTTCCGGAATTTCCCGCTCGTTTTTTGAACCATATGTCACTCTGGGATAATACTCCAAAAAGAGCATGCGCTGAGGGTCGATATTGAATTTTTGGGTGAGGGTGGTTGCAATATGGCTTGCGCAACTCTTGACCGACATTTTACTCCCGGTAACGTCGCTAACCACGACGATTATCGGTCTTAAATGGGCCAGCTTTTTTTTCCCGTCTTTGCTGAGGTCAAAAATTCGCAACCGGCAGTTTCCGCTCCCCAGACGCAGCTTGCCCCCAAAACCTTCCCAGGAAAAAATATCGTCATGGATAAGCATAAATAGGTTTCTCAAGACGTTTCTGAAGGCAAAAGCATGTCAGTGCTTTAACGGTGCACGTGCAACCGGGTGCTTCGCACCCGGTTTGTAGGGCAAGAAATCGCCTTGCATTGGCGGCGCAGCTGTAATAGAATTAATTGAAGGTTCAGGGTTCAACGTTCAAGGTTCAAGGTTCAGAGGTTGCTTAAAGGAAACTTCATAGGCTATCTGGGATTCAATGTTACTAATTACCGAATTTTCAATTTTGTCAGTAGTATCTGCTGTGACTATATTGTTCATTGAGAATGGTATGTAACGATTAACCTTGAACCTCGAACCCTGAACCGTTTAACCATGGTTAAACATGCTCGAGGAATATATAACGAATGCCAGGAATAGACAACAGCAATATGATACACCCGCTTGCGTATAATGACAAAGAAATCACGCTGATTGGTACGGCGCATGTCTCCAGAGACTCCGCCCAACTGGTGGCCGATACTATCTCAGAAAAACGACCGGACACTGTCTCTATTGAACTTTGTGAGTCTCGATACCAATCAATCCGGCATAAAGATCAATGGCAGGATACCGACATTGTCAAAGTCATTAAAGAAAAAAAATCCTTTCTGCTTCTTTCCAATCTCCTTCTGGCTTCTTTTCAAAAACGGCTCGCAAAGAAACTAGACATAAGACCCGGCCAGGAAATGATTCAGGCCATTGAATCCGGTGAATCTATCGGCGCTGAAATACATCTTGCCGACAGAGATATCCGAACGACGCTTTCGAGAACCTGGCGCATCATGGGATTTTGGGATAAACTGAAACTCGTGTTTCAAATCATATTGTCCATTGGAGAAGTCAACGAGATAAAAGAAGAAGATATAGAAAAAATGAAACAGGAGGATGTGCTGGAGACACTTCTTTCAGAGGTGGGAAAATCACTACCGGTTCTAAAAAGTATATTGATAGACGAGAGAGATCAATATCTAGCTCATAAAATCAAGTCTGCACCCGGCCGAAAAATTGTAGCCGTGGTCGGCGCCGGACATGTGCCGGGTATAAAGCGATACTGGAATACTGTCACCGATATTAATTCTTTAGAACAGCTTCCTCCAAAAAGAAAAGCACTCGGATTGCTGAAATGGATCGTTCCGGTCGCTATTTTGGGGCTAATAATATTCGGATTTTATTACGGTGGAACCAAAGCCGGCTCTCACATGTTAACCTGGTGGGTTATGGCCAACGGTGTACTGGCCGGGATAGGCGCGATGATTGCTTTTGCGCACCCACTCACAGTTCTCTCATCCGTGCTGGCCGCCCCATTAACATCACTGAACCCGATGATCGCTGCCGGCTGGGTCTCGGGCCTGGTTGAGGCCTTTTCTCGCAAACCAAAAGTGAAAGATTTTGAACAATTACAGAACGACATCCACACGATGAAGGGATTCTGGAGAAACAAGATTACCCGCATACTTTTAGTGGTCGTATTTACCAACCTGGGTAGTTCACTGGGTACATTCGTGGCTATTCCGTTGATGTTAAAGGTGCTGTAATGACGATAAATAGGCTGCCGGTTTGCCGATCTGGCCCTCACATGTGCCTGGTTGTGTTTTTTATATTTTTGCTGACAAGTTGCAGCAGCCGTGAAATCGTCACCCCGGATCCTCAACCCACCCCTGTCTCAACATCCCTTTCAAAAGTTGGTTTTTCCATACAGGTCGGTGCCTTTTCAAATGCGGACAATGCCGTCCGCCTTACCGAAGCCCTGCAGCGTAATGGATTGGACGCATATCATTTTGTTCATAAATCGGGGCTGTATAAAGTCCGCTTTGGAGACTATCCCACAAGAAAGACTGCCCGTAAACAGGCCGATCTCCTCAAAAAAAACGGTACTATTGATCAATATTATATCGTCAGACCCCAGCGCAAATACAGCCACAGCCGCACAAGAAACAAAATTGTGCAAACAGCAAAGAGTTTTTTAGGTATGCCGTATAAATGGGGCGGTTCGTCACCCCAGGAAGGATTTGACTGCAGTGGCTTAACGATGGTGGTTTACCGGCTAAACGGCCTTAATCTTCCCCGAAATTCCCGGCAACAATGGCGGGAGGGTTTGTCAATAAAACGCAGCCGCTTAATGAAAGGAGATCTGGTCTTTTTTGCTACCACCGGAAAGAAGAGAATTTCGCATGTGGGCATCTACACAGGAAACGGAACGTTTATCCATGCACCCGGTAGAGGCAAAAAAATACGCACCGCCAAGATTACCAGTAAGTACTACAAAAAGAACTATCGGGGCGCAAGACGCTACCTTTAATGCCTGTATCGAGTCACGATGAAGATAACGATTGCCAGGCGGTCTCGCGCTGCAGGCTTTTTTTTCGTGAAAATTAGCAAAAAACCAAACCGCGGTTAAATCTCTGAGCGCTTAAGAATTTTAACAACCGTTCTGTCAAACGCCTGGCCATTAGCAAGCATGTATGTTTTTTTAACGATTCTCAATCGCCCCTGGGCAAACAGATTAATACATTCCGGATAAAGCTTCCATTCCAGCGCGAGCCCCTTTTTCTTGACTGTTTCTAAGGTGTCTTCCGCAGAAATTTGAAAAGCCGATTGACCAATTATCGGTCCGGTGTCCTCGCCGTAATCGATAAAATGAACCGTACATCCTGCAATTTTGCAGCCATACCGGTAAGTATCCCCATAGCCATCGACCCCCGGAAAAGAGGGCAGCAGAGCAGGGTGTATATTCATAATGCGGGGGGAGCCCGCAACTGTATTTACACGATCAATAAAATAAGGGGTTAAATTTCGCATAAAACCTGCCAGCACCAGCAGATCATACGGATAGGGCTTCATTGACTTTAGCAGTTTGGCCTCGGCAATCGCCCTGGATTGCAAGTATAATCTAATTTTATCAGTATCAGCCTTGTGCGAAATCAAAAACTGCTTGGCGCAAATTTCGTCCAGATCAAAATCTTTGGGAAGGACAGCGTCTGCCGGATTTTCTTTGAATTGTTTGGTTAAGGATGCATAGTCTGCATAAAAGGTTGGAATGTTTCGGCGGCGGGCCTTACTCAACCCTCCGGCAGATGGATTATCCGACCCGACAAAAACCAATTTACCATTGATCTTGCCTTTTTCACAGGCCTCAACAATTGCCTGCAGATTTGTTCCCCCTCCGGATATCAGCGCTCCGATACGAATTTTTTGAACCACTGCAAACACCTCCTGTTGGAAATTGATAGAAATGGTCAAAATTATAATCCGAATAGTACATTTACTCGGACTCCGGTGAGGGGTAATTATCGGCCCCTGAAATCATCACCTTATACTGAAATCCCATTATTTTCAATTTTATATTGCCGCGACCGGATAGTCTTGACTTTTTACCTGAGTCGGTATTAAAGAACTTACAGTTTTGAAACCGACGTGGCGATCAGCCGCCGATCCGACTTATATTGCGGGTGGTTGACAATGAATACCCGCATCACTATAATTTGGTAATTTGTGCGTCCGGTCCGAGCCTCAAGATTCAGAAACTGACGGCATTGTAGAAAATCCATGTGCCGGTCATAAACTGACGTTCAAGCGGAAAAAATGGCCTGTTTGGCACATGAATTATCTACAGTGTCGTTAAAAATAATGAAGAGAAAGGATAGCATATTATGGCAGAAGGTGTGATGGATATTGAAGACGGCAGCTTTGATAGTGAGGTGTTACAGTCCGATAAACCCGTAATGGTAGATTTTTGGGCACCCTGGTGTGGCCCCTGCAAAGCCATCGGTCCAGTCGTGGAAGAACTGGCGGGAACATTCGGCGATAAAATCAAATTCACAAAATGCAACGTTGATAATAACCCTGTTACGCCGGGAAAATACGGAATCAAGGCGATACCCACCCTTATACTGTTTAAAGAAGGCAACGTCGTAGAGCAGATTACAGGTATGGTTGCCAAATCCAAACTGGAAGAAGCGATTAATAAAGTACTATAAAAAACCTCACAGTGTCGGGCTCTTGTTGCGAAAAAAAATGTCGGCGGTGAACCCACCATGTTCGCCGCCGGACTTTATTGGAAATGGATCTTACATGGATCCCCTTTCCCAGCCTATCACCGAATAATTTAGCGCCAGTCTTATCATGGAACACAAAAAAAAATATCTTCTTTTACTTTGCCTCGCTTTCACCCTGGTGTGCACAGGGTGTTCCCTTTTCAAAGCTAAGGAATCTGAATCCGCTGATGAACTTGCCCGGAAAGGAATGACGCAATTCAAAAAAGGAAATTATAATAGCGCTTTAGAGCATTTTGAGAAACTCAGAGACTGGTATCCTTTCAGTAAATTCGCAATACTGGCGGAGCTAAAAATAGCCGATTCACATTACCGGTTGGAAGAATACGAAGACGCTATCTTTGCATATGAAGAATTCGCGGAGCTGCACCCGCGTAACGAGGCTATCCCTTACGTGCTTTACCAGATCGGACGATGTTATTTCGATAGGATGGACACTATTGATCGTGACCAAAGTGTGACCCGCAAAGCGCTGGAAATGTTTAAACGACTCAATGAAAAATATCCTGATAATTCATATGCCCTCAAAGCTGATAAACACATTAACCAATGCCTTAAGAGCCTTGCCGGACATGAACTATATGTCGGACGATTTTATTACAAAACCAAGCACTACAAGGCGGCCCTGCATCGTTTCAAGGCAGTCCTTTCAAGGTACCCGGACACGGGTTTTCATCAAAAGGCCATGTATTATATTACCCTTTGTGAAGATGCGATCAACAGATCGCAATCAGAATAGAAGGGGTTCCAATGCTAAAACAAAAAAACCTTTACACCCGCACTATTTTGGTGTATCAGTGCAGACTTTGATCGATTGTACCCGGGCGGGGAAATCTATCAGGTAATTTATCCACACATAATTCCAGATGACCTTCATTGCCGCTGACAGCCAAAAGGCCAATAGCCCGTCCATATGAAGCATGTAAAAATTTTAAAGGAGTCACAACATGTCAATGATGTGCGAAATATGTGGCAAAAAACCGATGGTGGGGCACAATGTAAGTCACGCTCACAATCTGACCAAGCGCCGTTTTAAACCCAACCTTCAGCGGGTGAAGGTCGTTAGAAACGGACGGACCAGAAGGATGGAGGTATGCACATCCTGCATAAAGTCGGGTAATATCGTCAAAGCCCCCTAACGGATGCGCTGCGCTGAATATACATGTTTCACTTTCTTGATAGCGGCCAGTATCTTGTTAAGATGCTCGGTATCCTCAACGTCAATGGTAAAATAACTTTCTACCGTTTTATTTTCCCTAAGTTCAGTTTTCGCACTGATAATATTGGCATTATTTTTGCTGATATTACCAACAACATCCGCCAGCAATCCCACCCGGTCATAAGAGCGGATTAATATCTTCACTGGGTAGGTTTCAATAATCTCCTGATTCCATTCAACTTCTATTTGCCTTTCGGGATTCAACTTCAAAGCATTCACGCAACCGGTTCGGTGTATCGTTACCCCGTAGCCGCGAGTAATATACCCGATGATCGGATCACCCGGGACAGGCTGGCAGCATTTGCCGAATCTTATGAGAATATCATCCACACCTTTTACGATAACGCCCCCTTTGGGCTTAGGCTTTCTGACCCGGCCGATGAGTTTGTCAAAAATCGATTTTTGAGCTTCTTCTGCATCCTGCTTGGGTTCAAATTTTCGCACCAGCTGCAAGGGTGTAATTTTGCCATAACCCACATTGGCAATCAGATCATCAGCGGTCTTAAAGCCAAAATCCTCCACTACTTTCAGCATTTCTTCTGATTTCAACAAGGCATTGAAATTTAGGCGGTATTTACGAAACGCTTTTTCACACATCTCCCGACCCAGGGTCAGGCTGCGATCCTTCTCCTGGGTCTTGATCCACTGCCTTATTTTGGAACGCGCCTTAACGGATTTGACAAACGTCAGCCAGTCTTTGCTGGGGTGGGAACTCTTGGATGTGATAATTTCTGCGACGTCACCGGTTTTGAGTTCATATTGCAAGGGTACCATGCGGCTGTTCACTTTTGCGCCGATACATTGATTTCCGACTTCCGTATGTATCTGGTAGGCAAAATCCACCGGTGTGGCGCCTTTGGGCAAGGACTTTACCTCACCACCCGGAGTAAATACATAAACCTCATCCGGAAATAGATCGATACGAACGTTCTCCAGGAATTCGCCGGGATTGCTGAAATTTTCCTGGTTTTCAATAAGGTTTTGAATCCAGCCAAAGGTTTTGGCAATATTTTCATCCGTCCGCTTTCCTTCTTTATAGCTCCAGTGGGCGGCAATACCGGATTTGGCGACCTTATCCATTTCCCAGGTTCGAATCTGGACCTCCATTCTTTCCCCAAATGGTCCGATAACGGTCGTATGCAAGGACTGGTACATATTGGGTTTAGGACGGGCGATATAGTCCTTGAATTTTCGATCAATGGGTTTCCATAAGGCATGAATTATCCCCAGGGCTTCATAGCATTGGGGTATCGTATCGAGGATCATGCGAAATGCAATAATATCGTAGACATCGTCAAACTCGAGATTCTGGGTGACCATTTTTCGATGGATACTGTAATACGCCTTGTTTCGTCCAAAAATATCACATTTCAAATTGGCGCTATCCATCTTTTCCTTGATGTAATTTTTAACTTTTACGATGTATTTGTCACGCTCATCCTGATCTTTATGTACGAGGTTTTTTATCCGTTCATATTCTTCGGGAAGAAGATATTTAAATGATGATTCCTCAAGTTCTTTCTTGAACCGGTAGATGCCAAGCCGGGCGGCTATGGGTGCATAAATATCCAGGGTTTCCTGGGCTATTCTGATTCTTTTTTTTTCAATGGTGTGGTACTGCAGGGTTCTCATGTTGTGCAATCGATCTGCCAACTTGATTAGAATAACCCGAATATCATCGGCCATGGCCAGGAGCATTTTGCGAATATTTTCAGCCTGGCGAGCTTTGGAGCTGCGGACGGGAAGCTTGCTCAGCTTTGTAACCCCGGATACGATTTGCAGAACTTCGGGCCCGAAAACCTCGTTGATTTCCTGGGGTGTGGCGCGGGTATCTTCAATCACATCGTGTAAAATTCCGGCTGCAATGCTAACAACATCAAGGCTCAAATCGGAAAGAATACCGGCCACTTCCAGAGGATGGGAAAGATACGGCTCTCCGGACAATCGAACCTGTCCTTCATGAACCCTTGCCGAAAACACATAGGCACGTTTTACGAGTTCATGATCGGCATCAGGGTTATTCTCGGTGATTTTATCGAGTATGTCATTGATACGGATCATATACAAATAACGGCGTTGCGCGTTGCGCGTTGCGGGTTACGCGTTTCAGAATATGCGGCAATATAAATAAATAAATGTATAATTCAGTCATTGGACAACATTGTTCGTAAAAAGAAAAATCTGAAAACTTCGCAGGGTAATATCCGTGTAATTCAATCTGATACGAGAAGCGGTGGAACCAATTAAGATGTTTTATTTAATCGTAACTCGGAACTCGCAACCCGCAACTCAATCAATACGCCTTGGCAAACACGACCCGTTGGCTGCCGGGTTTTTTGCAACAAATGCACTTGCCCTCCCGGATCTCGTTTTTCCCTGTATATTGACCTTCAAAGGGTATGCAGCGGATAGAAACGGCCAGATCCTCTTTTATCCGCGCCTCGCAGTCCACGGAACCGCACCAGCAAGACAATGCGAAACCGCCATGAATATCGGGCTGTTCCGGATCTTTGGGGGTAAAATATTCATAAAAGGTTTTATTATCATCGATGCTGATAGTGTTTTCATTTCTGAAAGACAGGGCCCGTTCGAATAAGCTCTTTTGAATGTCATCCAGCATGGCGGTTATGTCCGCAACGAACACCTCTGTTTTAATCGTTTCCTTTTTTCTGTGATTTCTGTCACGCCTTGCGACCATTACCGAATCCGCAGCGATATCCCGAGGACCGATTTCCACACGCACCGGAATTCCTTTTTTGATCCACTCCCAACCCCTGGCGCCTCCCGTATCCCGATCGTCGATTTCCACTTCAAGCGGACGATGATGGTAATATTTTTCTCTAAGCACCGCTGCCAAACGCTGTGTATATTCCATAACCGCAGTTCGCTCTTCTGATTTTCTGAAAATCGGCATGAGCGCCACATGTGAGGGCGCAACTCTGGGAGGAACAATTATGCCATCATCGTCACCATGAATCATGACAAGACCGCCGATAAGACGCGTGGATGCCCCCCAGGATGTCGTCCAGACATACTCTTCTTTTTCCTGGGTCGATTGAAATCGAATACCCGAGGCCCGGGCAAAATTCTGCCCCAAAAAATGGGATGTGCCTGCCTGCAAGGCCTTTTTGTCCTGCATCATGGCCTCAATTGACAGGGTGTCCACCGCTCCCGGAAATCTTTCCGAAGCGGTTTTACTTCCGCGTATCACCGGCATGGCCAGATAATCCTCGGCAAGTCTTGCGTAAATATCCAGCATCATAAGGGTTCGCTGCACGGCTTCATCTTTGGTAGCATGCGCGGTGTGCCCTTCCTGCCACAGAAATTCACTTGTCCGCAGAAACAGGCGGGTTCTCATTTCCCATCTGACAATATTCGCCCACTGATTGATCAGTACGGGCAAATCACGATAACTGCTTATCCATTTTGAAAAAGATTCCCCGATGATGGTTTCGGAAGTGGGCCGAACAATAAGGGGTTCGCTAAGGGGACCGGCGGGAATCAGTCCGCCATCAGATCCTTTTTCAAGCCTGTGATGCGTAACAACAGCGCACTCTTTGGCAAAGCCTTCAACATGCTGGGCTTCTTTTTCAAGAAAACTCAACGGAATAAAAAGCGGAAAATAGGCGTTTCGTACCCCGGTAGCTTTGAACATATCATCCAGCTCGCGCACTATATTTTCCCAGAGTGTATAACCCCAGGGCTTAATAACCATGCAGCCTCTTACCGGGGATCTTTCCGCCAAATCCGATGCTTTAATCACCTGCTGATACCATTCCGGATAGTCCTCGTCCCGGGTGGGTGTTACTGCGGTAGCTACCTTTTTTCCCATGTTTAACCTTTCACTCCTTTTTGCCTTGATTTTTTTCGAATTTTTCGACCTCCTCGAGGAGAACGTCAACCAGTTTATCCTGCGGGAACTTTTTAATTACCTCACCTTTTCTAAATAGAATGCCGACACCGTCGCCGCCGGCAACTCCGATGTCGGCCTCTCTGGCTTCGCCGGGTCCGTTTACCACACAACCCATGATCGCAAGCTTTATGGGTACGGATTTTAATAAAAGTGCTTTTTCAATGCGTTCGGCAATACCAAAAAGATCGATATTGCAACGGCCGCAGGTGGGACAGGATATGATGTCCGGCCCATGTTGCCGCATAGCCAGACCTTTGAGGATTTCATATCCTACCCGCACTTCTTCTACAGGATCCCGGGTAAGCGACACCCGGATGGTGTCTCCGATCCCTTCTGCAAGAAGCATCCCGATCCCTAAAGTTGATTTCACAATGCCCGAATACAGACCGCCTGCTTCCGTAACACCAACATGAAGCGGCAGATCGGATTTATTTGATAACAGTCTGTAGGCTTCAACCGTCCGCTGAACATCAGACGCTTTGAGTGATATTTTGATGGCATGAAAATCTAGCGTTTCCAGGAGCTCGATATGCCGCATGGCGCTTTCAACCATGGCCTCTGCAGTTACGCCGTTATGTTTCTTTAAAATGTCCCTTTCAAGTGATCCTGAATTAACACCGATGCGAATCGGCATATTATATTCTTTGGCACAATCCACAACGGCTTTTACTTTTTTTCGGCCGCCGATATTGCCGGGGTTAATTCTAAGACCGTCGGCGCCAGCCTGGCCCGATAGGATGGCCAGACGGTAGTCAAAATGTATGTCGGCTATAAGCGGTATGGCTATTTTCTTTTTTATAGCGGAGATGGCAGCAGCCGCCTCTTTATCCGGCACGGCCACACGTACAATTTCGCAGCCGGCTGCCTCTAGATGCTTTATCTGAGAAACCGTGGCCGCAATATCTTGGGTATAGGTATTGGTCATGGATTGCACCGAAACCGGCGCCAATCCGCCAACCTTTACATTCCCGACCATTACCTGGCGGGTTTTTTTTCTCTTAATGACAAATGGCATGATAGGTTCGTAAATTTAGATTGTCAATTTTGGCTTTTCGCCAATTTGGTTGGAGATGATCCTCCCATTTTCAATGTATTTGATTGCATCGTTTAGATTAACAGACGCCCCTGATTACTTCAAGTGAAATGGAGACAAATTCCTTTTGCAACAAACCGCTGAATTCGTTGCGTCAGACGTATGATTTCTTGACTTACAAAGCGTGTGGTCGTTGACTTTTGTTTGTGTTATATGACAAATTTCGCTATAGCTATACCATTAAATATAGTAACACGCGAAAGGATTGGCAAAATGAGCATGGAAAAGGGAAAAAAGTTTTCAGACAAACACAAGGCAACGGAAAAACCAAGTCCTGAAATCAAGAACGAAATTGAAAAGCGATCAATAAATAATGAAATTCCGTGCGCGGTTGCGTTTGAAATCGCAGAAGATATAGGCGTATTGCCGGCTGAAGTCGGAAAAACCATCGACCTCATGAATTACCAGTTGGTCAAGTGCCAGCTTGGATTGTACGGTTACACACCGCAAAAAAAGATCGTAACCCCGCAGCATACCAGCGATCACGATTTAAAGAATGCGATCCAAAACGCCCTGGTCGATGAAAGGCTGCCCTGTGTAAGTGCCTGGGAAATTGCCGCCCGCTTTCAAATCCCCAAACTAACCGTAAGCGGTATCGCCGAGGCAATGGGAGTTAAGATAAAGCCCTGCCAGCTTGGTGCCTTTTAAAAATGGTTTCCTAATGCACGCCTTTCGCCCGGCTGCTGCGTTGCGTGACGGTTCGAAATGCTCATGTACTATCGTGTACACTCCGCTTTCGAACCGCCTCGCGCCTTGCACTCGTACGAAATCCCCGCATTAGGAAACCATTTTTGCTATAATTTTATCACAATAGAATGGATCGCATCTATCAAAGGCAGGGGATTGTTGCCCTGCTTTTTTTTGAACCCAGCTCACGCACTATGCTGAGTTTTCAGACTGCCGCCCAGCGTCTCAAGGCCGGCACAGTTTTTGCACAAAGTGCCAACACAACCTCGTTCGAAAAAGGCGAGAGCATTGAAGACCTGATCAAGATCGTAGCCGGCTACGCAGACATAATCGTAATGCGGCATTCGCAGCCAGGCAGCGCTGCTATCGCAGCAGAGGTGAGTAACGTGCCATTCATTAATGCCGGTGATGGCGGCAATGAACATCCGACCCAATCTATCATCGACAGTTATACGATATTTAAGGAAAAAGGGCGCTTAGATGATTTAAATATTGTGTTTGGTTTCGATTCCCTGCAGTCGCGCAGCATTCACTCTCTTTCACGCTTGTTAGCGCAGTACCCTGATAACCGGTTTGTGTTTACCGGCCCGGATGAGTTGCTGCCGGACGATAAGCTTTTAAGTGAACTAACTGACGCCGGTGTGGAATGCAAAGTGCAAAGTGAAGTGGATTACCGCGACCACTACGACGTGATTTATGTCAATCGACTGCAGCAGGAACGTTTTAAAGACAAGAAATTATTTGAAAGCAACCGCCGCAAATATCGCATAACAAAGCGTGATATAGAGGGCTCCGATGTGTTGCTGCTCGATCCGCTTCCGCGTATTGATGAAATAGCGGTTGAGGTGGATGACCTGCCCAATGCGGTCTATTTCAAGCAGGCCAGCCATGGTGTGCCGGTACGCATGGCGTTACTGGCAACCTTATTAGGAAAAGCCAACTGAGTTACTGGAATTCATCTTCTTCCAGCTCAACATCAACCATGGTTTCGCCGAACTCAGTTTTTGCCGCGTCCTTGCCTTTTAATTTGATTGCCAACCTCAAGTCATTTTCCGACTCTGCATTTCTGATTGCATCTTCATAAGTGATCAGGTCGCGCTCATATAAGGCAAACAGCGATTGATCAAAAGTCTGCATGCCCCACTCGGATGATTTCTCCATAGCACCACGAATTTCGTCGATTCGATGACTCTTAATCATGTCAGAGATCATCGGACTATTAATCATTATCTCGACTGCCGGTACGCGACCCTCTCTACCCTTAATTGGTAGCAGGCGTTGCGATACTAAGCCATAAAGGTTCATCGATAAATCCATCGCCAGTTGATCGCGCCGGTCCGATGGAAAAAAGTTGAATATCCGGTCAAGCGCCTGATAGGCATTATTGGCGTGCAAAGTTGCTATACACAGGTGACCGGTTTCCGAAAACACGATTGCACTATCCATAGTCTCACGCGTGCGAATCTCGCCAATTTGAATAACATCAGGTGCCTGCCGCATTGCGTTAATCAGCGCAATGTCGAATGACGCGGTGTCAACGCCGACTTTACGGTTCCGGTAATCGACCAATGAGGCCATTGAAGTACTTTTACCGGTACCCGTACCACCAACAAAAATCAGCAGCCCGCGCTTTTTCATGATCATTTTCTGCAGCACGTCAGGAATCTGTAACTCATCTACAGTCGGAATGGTTGTTTTGATCGCCCGCAACACCATGCCGACGTAATCCTGCTGAACAAACACATTGACCCTGAAGCGGCCAATCTGTTTCGGATGAATAGCGAAATTACATTCCTTGGTTTCCTCAAAAACACGTCTTTGTTCCTCATTCATTATGCTGTAGCACAGTTCCTGGGACGCCTTACCATCCAAAGGTTCGCCGGCTATTGGAAATATCTTTCCATCCACTTTGAAACACGGCGTAGCATTGGCCGTAATAAACATGTCAGACGCATTCTTAACCATCATAGCGCGAAGCAGGTCGGCCATTTTGTACATATCGTTACTCCAGATTAAGTAAGTTACTGATCAACTGACTAAATAAACTTGGATTTGTTGACTGCTCGGGAGCGAGCATCGCCGGGTGTGATCAAACGGTCACGCACCAGGTTCTCAAGGCATTGGTCAAGTGTCTGCATACCATCAGCCTGACCGGTTTGAATAACTGAATACATCTGCGCTACCTTATCCTCCCGGATCAGGTTACGGATAGCCGATGTGCCCAGCATGATTTCATGGGCGGCGACTCGGCCACCGCCTACTTTTTTAATCAGCGTTTGGGCTATTACCGCCTGAATGGATTCAGACAACATCGAACGGATCATTGATTTTTCCGCAGCGGGAAAGACATCAACCACCCTGGCAGGTATGGTCGATTATATTAATGAAAAACAGCGATCGCATATCTTGAACATTGAGGATCCAATTGAGTTTGTGCACAGGAGCAAGAATTAACTTATAAACCAGCCCGAGTTGCACGAATACACGCT
>CAMYNZ010000014.1 GCA_947259865.1 uncultured Desulfobacterales bacterium
CGGAAATCGTCGCTTTGGGTGATGAAATCACGCCCGCCCATACCCTTGCACATCTCACCACTGGCTGCCACATCCAGGGTTAAAGCACCTTCAAATCGATCATAATCCGTAACCGCAACCAGGATGCCGGCACACATTTCAGCCATAAAATGGGCGTCTACAATGAGTGAATAGCGCGGAAAACCGCTGTTAACGGTTCTTTGCAAATGATGCGGCAGCGGGCACTCGTATTCGAAGCTATCAAAAAATTTGCGATAGATGTCAATCCGCTCGGATATCCGGGCCAGGGTTTCCCGTTTTCGCATTTTGCGCAGAAGTTTTCTCTTGTATTGATCAAATCCCGGCGGATTGTCAACATTCCGGCATCCAGAAATAAAAGTCAGTCCGAAACCCACACCGGGATATTTATGGCTGTATGCTTTGGATATGTTAAATTCTGGAATTGTCACGAAATTTTGCCTTTAATTTCAAAACTGATCGGCAGCATATTTGCAAGCCCTGCGCGCCGCCGGGGTACATCCCCTGGCAGAAAATGAGGCAAATGACCTGCTTGCTGCGCACGTATTGATACACGGGAGGCTGGCAATAATCAAGTGAAGATTTTTATGGGCATCCGCAGATCACATGGCACCATAAGTTATACGTGGGTGCTTTATCAAATGGGCTGATATTTGACACCCAAATAATCGCAACTATATTTAACTCTGCAAGAGGAGATATGCCAGATGTTTTTGGGTAATTGGTCTCGAACTTTTTTGCGCCAGTTTAAAAACGCAAATCGACCCTATCATATCCTTTTAAAATATACCCTGCTTCAGATCCCTGCATTTGCCCTGATAATTTTAGTTCTGTTACTTTTACAAAAATGGATGGCCATACCAGCCTATGTTATGTGGGGAATTCCGATTTTATGGGTGGTAAAAGATATAATCCTGTTTCCCTTGACCTGGCGCTCCTACGAATGGCGCAACCGCCAGGATCCACACCCCATGGTCGGCCGGCATGGAACTGCCCAGCAACCCCTGGCACCCTCGGGTTATGTCCGGGTGGGCGGTGAGTTGTGGCTGGCTGAGGTTTTCGGCAATGAAGGCTCAATTGAAAAAGGTGCCAGGATTCGTGTTCGTGGAGTTAGCGGTCTCAAGCTGCTCGTTGACCGTGAAGTCGGGACATCGGGCAGCTAGAATATCGGGGGAATGGTGCTGTTTGGCCCGCCGACCGCTTCCCGAAGGGCATGCTGGCGGATATTTATTTCAGAATTCGTGATTCCGTCCTCAGCCTCCGGGCAGCTTCCAGCAACCTGACTGGTGTAAAGTACGCTGGCTGGATCCGGTATACGATCGGTAAAGTAACGGGAAAGCTCGTCCACTGTTCTCATTTTTACCCGCTCACGCAGGTTATACCCCGATCGAAAAGATATAAAGGGAAGTTCGATAAGCGATAGGGGGATCCCACCTTCGTGAAAACGAGCGATGTGTTTGTCGGACCACACTATCTGACCGCTTCGCGCGTCCCAAATGGTTATGGCTGCCCCCACCGCCATTTGAGAATAAAGGCCTAAAAAAAGTTTCTGGTATGTCGTTATTTCTCCAAATACCAAAGCATCGGAGTTCAGAAGTCGCCCCAATTCTTTTATCGGCAGTTTATAAAGCACATCCGGATCGGATAAATCATGGGCTTCAAGAATTCTATCAATCACGTGCAGTTCGGTATCCCGATATCGCCGCACGCTTAGATGGCAGTAAAAGGCGTTGCGAACAACTTTTGCCAGGTCATTGGTACCCGTCTTATTCATAAACGGTAAAACGGCCATGGATATCGAATCCGAATTTTCGAACACCGGGCACGGGGGTTCCGGATTGGCGGCGGGTGGAGATGAGGCACATCCAAGAAGAGGAAAAAAACAGAGTGCCACCAGCCAGGGTCTTATCACTGGACGTGAGAAAAGTTTATTTGTAGATATTCTATGAGCGTTGAGCGCCACGAATTTACCAGTACTGAACCTAATAAGAGGGTGTTCTGACAAAGGCCAAAAAAAATCCGAGCCACATGTGTTCTTAGCAACTCGGATTATCCGTTAGTCCGGCAACCCGGCTGTCCGACGAATACGGACCCGTGGCTTTCCGCCCTCCGATCACTCGGAGTTTGGCCTTTATCAATATTATTATTGCTTGGGTCCCAGATTGTGTTATTTGCCTTTCTCTGGGCTTTGCAAGGGGAAAAAATCCAATTTTGACTTTCATTTTACCGATAAATCAGCAAAACGTCAACCGCAAATAATAGCCGGACAATGGTTCAGATTGTACTACACACGGGGCTGGGATTTTTTTTCGACCTTGATATATTCTTTGGTTGCCACGCAATACCATTCGTGTCGGCCGGTTACCTGATAGTCCCGCCCGGAACTCTGCATGACCCGCCTGGCAAAACCAAGGGCTTTTTTCATGTCAGTGAAAAGATTTTTGACCGTTCCGATATTATCACCGTACTCCATCACCCAGAACATAAAACAATATCACCCCCAGATTGATGCGTGTCCAAATAGTTATAAGCCCCTGGAGTTGGCGAGACTCCAGGGGCGGTGAAAGGAGGAGTGCCAGGGAGTTTATCAAGCTCCGAAGGCATTCGATGAAACAACGTCAACAGGATCATAACGAGTTGCAGCAATTCTTTTGATATACAACTTTCGTGCCAATAAGATGGTAGCTGATTTATTATATATTTTCAGCAACATGCAATATATTTGATTTGATTAAACAGGACGACTGTGCCAATTTATGTCAGATCTTTGACCATTAATGTCAGCTTTTTGGGTGGCCGGCCCTCATACAATAATTGCTGCGATATCAAATTGTTATTAATCATCGCGGCTGGCCTGCTTTTTGGGCCTGTGGCCGAAAGGACAAAAACACTGGAGTGCCTTAAACGGTGCCCTTGCGACCGCGTGCGGTGCACCCGGACTTTGTGGCAAGAAATCGATTCGATAAAGGATTGCAAAGCACAGCATTATTCTGTAGGTATACGGAGTCAAATATTTGAGGGGTCGGGGTGTTTTTTTACGACAAGATGATCGCCCCGTTACTCCTAATAAGCAATTGGCTGCTGCCGCGGAGATAGGCAAAACACGCTGTTGGATTCCGGGACACTAGAAGTTGTATGCAGCTGGCAGTAAATTATAGGGTAGTTGCCGCTGATAGACTTGCCAGGCGACAACCCGGCATCTTGACGTGAAAAAAATACCCCGACTCCTCAAATAATTAGGATTCAGTGCCCCCTATGATACGCGTCCATAAAAAAAACTGTTTAAGGCTTTTTTGGGCCCTCCAAATCTTATTTTTTATGCCTTCGGCGATTCAGGCAGCAGTCATCGTTTTTGACCGGGTTACGACCGTTGGAACACCCATCTATTTAAAGGTTTTAACCAAAGGCAAATTTTTCCCCGCGGGTGGTAAACGGATCACTTTTAACCTCGAAGGACAGCAGCTCGGTAAAACACTTACCGGGGGAGACGGTTACGGTTTCTTAAAGATCACCCCGCAGCACGGGGGAATGCAGGAGATTGAAGTTCAGACAGAAAACGACAAGGGCAACGGACACCTTCTCGTGCTGGACAGGGATGAAAAAGTAATTGTCATAGAAATTGAAGGCAGCCTCAAGACCTCATTATATTCGGAAAGCATCAGGGCTGAAAGTCGGAAAACCGTTAAGGCCCTCAGTCGCTCATACAAAATCATATACCTGAGCCGGGTAATTGGCTTCAATCTAACCAAGACCTGGCTGCGCAATGAGAAGCTGCCGGTTTCAGCGGTACTTCCCTGGCGCGGGACGGATACCCTGGATGATTTAAAAGAAGACGGGATATATCTCTGGGCGTTTATCGGGTCGGCCGCTTTGATTTCAACGTCTTCAGAATATTTTGAAAAAAGCTATACTTTTGAAGACACCGAAACCGGGCAAACGCTGGAAAACTGGGCCGAAGTGGAGAAATTGCTACTAAACCAGGAAAAAAACTAGGGCATTCAATTTCATCGTTTGCCGGCAAACCTTATTTTAACAATCGCCATAAGGGGAAAGTGTTAATATGATAAGTGCCATCGTAATGGCGGGGTATAACAATAAGTGGGCGGTAAAAAAATATGCCAAAATCGTCGCTGAACACTATGGTGAAAAATTCATTGAAACCGGATACAAACCCCTGAAAGAATTTCAAACAGTCCTAAACGGCAAAAAGGTCAGCAAGCCGTTGATTCAGTTCACGCTCGAAAAGCTATTTGACTCGGAAATTATAGATGAAATTGTAATCGTAGGCCACCGCATGCTTCTCGAGCAACGTCTCGGCAATTTTATCGCCGGGTTTCAAAAGCCCTGTCGCATCGTAAACCAGAGCACAACATACTCTCAGGATATTATTAAGCGTTTTAACATTTTACCCAGAAAGGCAAAATATAATTCGGTTGCTGGTAACATGATCAAAGGGTATGCAGCCAGTGCTGCGAACCGGAATCGATCCCACGTGTTGTACGTTGCATCAGATTCACCCCTGACCACCGCGCGATTTATCGAAAACTTTGTGCAACTGGCCCAGGCGTATCAAGAAGATTTCGCTATCCTGTTTCCAGCCATTCTAATGGAAAATGTTACCGACAAACTCGGCCGAAGTGCATTGAAGCTGATCAATGATACGGAATACCAGCTCTCCGATAAAAAAGATATTCAAGGCCGACAGGGCTTCAGACTCTCTTCAATAATGGTGGCGAATCCCTATCGGTTCGATATAAATACCGCCAATACCGCCTACAATCTCCGCAAGGCCCTTAATCCAAATGTGCAGTTGAGACTGTTCAGGATTACACGCAGTCTGGGATATGCCAATGTCTATTCCAAATATTTTTTTAAAAAGGATTTAAGCATTACGGAAGTGGAGAACATAACCTCGGCCTTTTTTAACGGCAGGCTTAAGCTGATTCCAATAAAAGGAGAGGAATCAACCTATGATTATGACGGCACGGAGTATGAATTTCGCTGCATTTCAGATATGCTCGATTGCGAACCTGACTGAGTGTTGTGCCCCACAAATAAGTGATAAAATTCAGCACCCGTTTCAATGGAATACTAAATCTAATAATGACCTGGATAAAAGGAGAGCCGTGCTATGATCAAATCGGAAAATAAAAAACTTCCCACACCCGAACAGGTCGAATGGCTCATGGCTGAATGGAATAATTATTCCCTTGACGAATTTTCAGCAACCCTGGGGCTGGAAAAAAATGTCGTGGAAGAAACCGTCAGATACCTGCGCAGATTAAAAAGAGTATCCAATGAAAATGACATCCCGGACGTTGCTTGTTTTCGTGAAGACAATTTAAAGTCTATCGTAAGATGTGCCGGAGCAAAACATGGATACATAATGGAATGAAAGGGTTATGGTTATTCTTGTTGATCGGTGCCTGCTGGAGCGCTGTCGGTTATGCGGCTGAATGTGATGAATTTGTCTCTTTGGTGGCTGCCGCAAAAACGTCTTATCAAAAGAAACATCGCATTTATCCTGTTCCGGATGAAATCAAAGCGCTGGCCCGGCGCTATATGCCGCGGTTGTGGGTTCACCCCCAAAGCTGGCATCCCATAGCCTTTGAGGACTATCTGGACCAATCCCGCCTGATTCGAAAATTCGATGGTCAGGTCGTGCGAGTCAGACCTTCAATCCATTCATTGTCCGCTCTGGATTTTGCCAATCAGTGTGCAACCTACCTCAAATCAGAAGAAATCAAGCCCCAGGTACCGGCACCGGTGTATATTCAGGTCTACTGGGATCAAAATCCGGCTATCGCGTCCGAAACATGGACCTATATCAAGTACAACCTGGTTTTTGATTGGAGTGGTTTAGCCAAAAAAATTAGCTGGTATAGCCGCCTGGGCGTATTGATGAGTGGCGGTAACCCTGACCGCTGGCACCGTCTGGACATTCACACCGCCGCAATTTTAGCCTTTGATTCCAATCACCGTTTGCGTCTGGTGACGCTGGCACAACACAATCATCAACACACCTACCTGGCGGGGGTGGATTTGCCGGGTAATGGCCGGCCAATGCTGGTGGCCGCTGTACGCAGCAATGAACTGTATTTGGATCAGGGTGAAACGCTGCCGGTTTCCCATCGTGTCGTTCCTTTTTTTAACAAAGTCGCTTATCTGATAGACCCGGACAAAAAACCGTTTCTGTGGGCCAGGGATATTACCTACGGGCGTCAGGCAGGCGGAAAAGAAATTCCGTTAAAACCTGTTTTCATAATCCCCGGGCATCCATTGGCGGATTATGCCGGATTGCTGGCACCTGCCGATCGTTTTCTGGGGTTGTATACCGGCCGTGATGGTCCCCCCGGATATAATTACTACGCACCCCCGGCTTATATATCACTGGTCAATTTCGCAGCTATGGGATATTGGCAGGCAGGCGATCGGGAGTTGCTCAAAGAAATTACCCCCTTCATCGATGATTTACGAAATACAGACTGGCGGGCGATCGTTCAGGTGATGCGGGGTCGTCTGGCACAAGCGATCTTAAATAATCCTGTCCAGCATTCCCGGGGAGCCCTGGATAGCGAAATGTTGCTGCCGAATTGACCGGGATTACAGGTAGGGCTCGAAATGCACATTAACGTCTTTGACCCCGGAAATATCTTTTATAATATTCCTGACGTTCGCAATGATTTCCTTTTTTTGATCCAGGGGGGCCTTTATGATGACAGCCACGGCACCCTCCTGGGCGCTAACTTTTGCGTTCGGATACTCAAACAACGATGAATGGATCCGGGCCGCCAGGGCCAGGTCTTCTATTTTCTTATGAGAAGCGGGCGTCAGTTGAAAACGTGGAAATTGAATCGTATTGGCGATGATGTCCACGGCATCATCCACCGTGATAGCTGCAATATTCAGGACCATATCGTATTGATCCGGATCCCAGGTATCGACGCCATATAGATAAAGACTCCATTTGCGTCGCTCTTCATCATCCTTTTTCAGAATGCTCCGGGCCTGTCGTGCGGGAATATCCTCGCGTTTCATTTCTGCTTTAACCCGGCTTTCCAGATCCGCAATTATTCTGATCTTCAAGGCGTGGGATAGGTCTTTTACAAAATAATGACCGGCCAATCCATGATAAACGATGTTGTCTTTACGAAAATGGTCCAACAAGGCCCAGCGAATTTTCATAATAAAGCGTTCTTTACCATACGAAAACCGTTCGAGTATCGAAACGGCATCGTTTAAACCCCGAACGAGTTTAATTTCCGGAAAATGAAACTCAGCGAGCTCCTCTAAAACCATATCTCGGGATACGCATTCATAACCCAATTTTTGCGCTAACTTCTCGGCGACTTGCTTGCCGCGGTAAAAACTTCCTCTGGAAATGGTAATAATGGACATATTTTACTCCTGAGGTTAATTGGTTTTGCCCGGTTCGAATCTAGTGCTAACATTGGCTCTTGACTGCTGCTGAATATTATCATAGGTAATTCCGACGTCTGATGTTATTCTTACAGGATTCGCAACGAAACAGGTAGCGACATCTACAGCAACAACATCCATAGCTATTTGGCAATACCTGCCGGCATTCAATGTTTCCATGAAAACAGGTTGAAAATCAAGACCAAATGAAACTTACTACCAAAAGTCGATATGGTACTCGTCTTGTACTGGACCTGGCTCAGCATTACGGCAAAAGAGCTGTCCAGCTGGGTGAAATCGCCAGACGCCAGGATGTTTCTATAAAATACCTGGAGCAGATTATCCGCCCATTGAAAAAAGCGAATTATATCAAAAGTTTCCGCGGATCCAAGGGTGGGCATATGTTAAACAAACCTCCTGAAGAGATCACGGTCGGAGAAATTGTTGCACTGCTCGAGGATAGTCCCAGCCTGACAGCCTGCGTGGATAATCCTGATGTTTGTGATCGGGTCGATACCTGCCCAACCCGTCTGATATGGCAGGAGGCCACCAACGCCATGTATGAGAAACTCGGCCAGATTAAATTCTCTGAACTCGCCGCTATCGATGATGATGCGTGCAGGGAGAGATTTATCCAGCTTTTGGCGGCCAAATAATACCCATCTGAAGCACCTGCAACATGGCAAACCAGCCCCTGTTATCAGAAGTGGTTTAATAAACCTCGCAAAATCTATCCCGCCCACGGAAGTATGCAATTATAATAATATCTTGAACAAATAATTCTATAATACACCGGGAGGGACCCATGAGACCCCTAAGCGTAAAAGTATTTTCAGAGTGCACCCAGAACATCAACCTTCCCAACGAACTTAATATAAACGAATGGTTGAAAACCAATCCGGATCTGGAAATCGTTCAGGTCGTTCAGTCAGAATCCATGACCCGGGTCACGGAAAGAGATATCGAAAGAAATTTAACGATCACTATATTTTACCGATAACTGCTGCTCCCCCGCATTCCGCCGCCCAGGTGATTATCTCATCGACAAAAATAAAACCCTTTGGCCCGGCCGCTAAAACCGCGCTGCATTTATTGGAATCGGAATTGTGACGCTTTTGAAGGTGGAACAAACCCAACGGGATTCATAAGGCTGAACGTAAAAACAGGGTGGTGATTTCCGCCATCCGCCGGTGTCCATCTTTATTGGGATGAAGTCCATCTTCAAAAAAGTATTTTTCCGCTACGTTGCCCGGTTGATCAAAAAATGGGTGATAAAAATCAATCCGGGCAACCTCACTTTTTTCAGCGGTATCACCCAAAGCTTTTACCAGTTCGGACATTTTTTCAACACATTTTTTGAAACCACCGATAGGCTCCAGCATATTCTGTTGCTGGGCGGCATCAATATACACCGGCAGTGGTTGACCGATAACCGGGACAATATGATGATGCTGCGCCTGGCAGGCCATAGAAAAGATGTTGGCTAAAATTACATTGATGCTTAAATCCCACCAGAGGTCATTGGTACCCGCCATAATGATGACCATGTCCGGCCGGTGTTGAAGCACATCATGGTAAAAACGGCTCAACAGTCCGCCGGTCGTGTCCCCGCTAATGCCGCTGTTAACGATACGAATGTTCAGCTCTTTTTCCGCCAGCGCCGGCCAGGTATGGTTTTGACCCACGTCTGCACCTTCGGTAAGACTGTCTCCATGGCATACGATAGTTTTCATTTTGCTCCTGATGGTTGCGGTTAATTGGCCTCGGTTTTCATCTCTTGACAAACCAGGTCACCTACTTCAATATTTAGCTTATATTTGTCCCGAGTTACCCGCCGGACCCTAAAGGAGGTACCCGACACCGGTGAAGTCTGAAGAGAGGAAAAACACCCGTTTTCGGCATCTATCCGCGATAACCCGTGAAGACGTCGTATCCGGTATTCATTACGGGGCCAATATGTACAACTACAGCAAGGACGGTTTGTATTTTGAAGCGGATTATCTTCTGGAACCGGACGATGAAATCTTTATCGGAATTGAACATTCCCCCTTTGCATCCGCCCCCGGTGTTTATGAATGTTACCGCGCTAAAGTAAAATGGCGCAAGGATTTGGAGCTTGGCCGATCGCATAATTTTGGTTATGGCATCCAATTTTATTATCCCAACTATATATGCCCGGCGACCATTGAGGGGGAGATTCCCCAACAATGCGCTTCGCAGCTCACAACCCCCGACCAAAAGGATTACTCCAGAGAGTATCCCCGGCGACCCTACGCTACAAAAATCATCTTTGCATCCAGGCATCAATTCTATGAAGGCCTGGTGAAAAATATAAGCCGCAAAGGAATTTTTATTGAGATTCATCAAACCTTTTCGATCGGCCAGCAACTCACCATGGTGGTGCCTTTGGTGGGCAGGCCCAAGGGCATTAAACTCAAAGGTAAAGTGGTCTGGTCAAGCTCAGAAGGCTTTGGTTTAGAATTTTTGGTGAAGGATAAAGCTTAAAACCGCATCAAACGCTTTTCATACACAATCACCGGCGCATAACCGAATATGGCATTGAGGTGGTGTAAAAAGGCATGCCGGCCTTCTTCCTGCCACAAAGCCGTAATGGATGTATGTATCTGTTTATAAAAAAGCTGAATCTCCTGCAGAGATGATGGCGGGTTTTTACCGGCGGAATTGTCTGCAAACTCAACAATTAAATCCAACCAGGTTTGACTGGTGCCCATAATAAAATAGGGCCAGCTTTTCTGGATCTGGACCGACCAGCCCGGATCGCTGGTAGCTTCGATGCCCGGCTTTACAACCGTGTCGGTGTTGTCGAAAGTATGCCGAACAACAACACCCGTTTGCTTTAATTGCTTTAATAATGGATCGGCCGAGATCGAGCGGTAAATTTTTCGGGCTGCCGGTGGTGATGCATAAAAAATAAAACTGAATTGATGACCGGCACCATCCCGGGTGGCCCTCCGATGGAATCGCCATAAGTAAATGTTTTTCCGGTTTTTATTAAGCACCGGTAACACAATTTTATGGGCCAGCATGGTGTCCAGATAAAGACTGGGCCGAGCCTTTTCAGGCCAATTAATTTGAAAACGCGCATACCACCAGCCGTATTTGGAATCATGCGGCTTTTTCTGCGACCAAACGGTATCTGCAACTGCAGGACCCCAGGATGCACAACCTGCCTGCATAAGTGTGCTCATGAAAATTGCAGCCGCGATTAACCAAAATGTCAGCCCCCGTTGCATGATAAACCTCCAGTGAGTAACAAGCGTAATCTTCGATATATCCGGGCGGGATTCTATACCGGTGTCTTGCATTAAAATTGATGAGAACCTTGTAAATAAGGGATAAATGCGGGTATGTACAAACTCATAGCGCCCACCATTTTACCCAAGTGGCAGGGCGGGTGATGAATTTGAAAACGGGCTGCAGCTTTGCGGACACTTATTTGGGCTCCATGAAATCTTTTATATCGATAACTTTCTCGTCTTTATCGGTCGAGGCTTTCATGCTTTCCCAGGATCCTCTGACTTTGGCCCGGCGAAGCTTGGCGATCATGTCTCGCAGCTCGGGTTTGCTGTCTATAAGGCTTTGAATTTGTTCATGGAGTTCTTTCCAGCTGCGGTCGAGATCTTCCAGGTCGAGTTGAAAATCACCCAGAGACGCCAGTAAAGCGCCGAGATGAGATAAAATCCCATAGTGGGTAGCCCCCTGCAGATAATACGGGCAATGACTCCACAGGCTGATGCATTGGAATCCCTGTTTTTGGCCCTCAGATTGAACGATGCTATGTATCGCACTGGGCCCTTCGTAGAAAATCGGGTTAACATTTTTATGTTTCAACCTGGCCAGCAGGTCTTCATCGGAGGCAATTCCGGATATGATTCTATCCGAGGGCAGAACGCTGTCGTACATGCTACCCAGCGTAATGACAATCTCGACAGCCAGCTTTTGGCAAAGTGCAAAAAGTTCCTCCACAAAACGAAACCAGCGCAGATTGGGCTCATCGGCGACTAAGATAACCAAATCGCGTTCATCCGGTCCGGTGCGGGCTGCATAAAAAGAGCCACCTGCCGGTGAAAAGCTGTGCAAAGCGCCGTCTTTTATACTCACAATGGGGCGCGTTTCGTCATAACGGTAAAAATAATCGGGATTCAGGGTGGCGAATCGTTTGGCGGCCAGCCTGCGTACCAGGTAAGACGCCATTCCCCGGGAGACATTTAAGGCGTTACCCCAGCCACCAAAACCGGCAATAAGTAAAGGCTTTTTTAACCGGGGAATTTCTTGGGTATAGATGGCCCGAGCACTCATAGCTTAAGTTTTGCATTTCAAAAAATCAAAGTCAAGACGGTCTTGTTTGTTTTCACCGGGCGCAGCAGGAATCACGGCGCTGTTGCCCATTCATGGCCATCGCCGCCAGCTTGACACCCGGGGGCCGCCATCTTACTTTTTTGGGGAATATATCGGGTCTCCACCTTTTCGACTCACCCCATTTTTTGTTGTGCCCGGGTTGTTAGCTACGAAAAATGTATCCCTTTGTCATTTGATCCATTGATACTCAAACCAGCCGGATGATAAATTATAAAAGCATCTGGGGTTGCGCATGCGGTATAAAAAACTTCTCTTCGGCTTTTTGGCCATTGTCATTACGGTGGCGGCGGCATTGATTGTGACGGCACTGTACATTTATCATCACCCGTCCACTTTCAAAGCGGTCGTTGAAAAATCTTTCTCCGCAAAAGCTGGTCTGTCACTCGAAATGGAGGATCTGGTTTATTCGATCCGCTCCCCGCACGTGCAGGCAACCCATATCGTCGTAAAGACCGGAGAAAACAGTCCTGGATTTGCATTAACGGTCCCGAAATTCAGAGCCGATTTTGATCTGAGCGGACCGTTTGGTTCCCGCAAATTAATCGTAAAACAGGTTGAACTGGCAGAATTTGCAATTGATCTTGGTCCCGGGCTGGATATAAGCACCTTTACCGGGCAGCCGGCATCAACATCCTTTGTTGATCACATTCTCAAAGGTCTGGTCAAATTTTTCTTTTTTAGCGATATACATATACAATCCGCCGATGCCTTTAACGGCCGTATTCGTTTTCAATCCGCCAATCAGCAGCTTTATGTCAGGCAATTACACGCAAGTCTCAAATCGGATAAACTGGAAATATCAGGCAATGCCGCTATCCACTGGCAAACACCCGATGTCAGCATCACCTTTCCCGAAATCAAGCTTGAAATGGATCCCGACTTTTATAGCGGCGTATCGACTATCAGGGGACGAATCCATTTGCCGGGGGTGTCTATCGACAGCCCGGATGTTCAGGCTGCGGGTATCCGGGGTCAATTGCAGTGGTCTTATAACCCTGATCTGAAAAACCTGACAGCGGATGCGTTCAGCCTGCAGTGCGAACGCCTGATACTGCCCCAAAAGACAGGTAATACAATCGCGTTGAATGGGGCCCATTTTAGTGCCGGCGGTGTTTTAAATCTTCAAAACCGGGGCCTAAACATTTCCCATTGGCGCCTGGCGGCTGACAACGCTATTGGTTTGGAAGGCAACGCCCGGGGCAGGATTCAAGCACCCTATGGCTTGAAAATCGGGTTGACCGGCGGACGGCTGATATCCGAAGGATTGACAACCATTGTCCGGGATTGGATGGGATTGAGCCGGAGTCCGTTCAGGCTTTCGGGTCCGGTTGGATTGACCGGTGCCATCGAGATCCACAAAAACGCACCGACCTGGTCTTTACAGGGTGACCTGACAGCCGAGTTGACCCAAAATCGGTTTTCATTTTCCAACGATCAGCTCCGTTTGGACGGAAGCCTGACCGGACGCATCCGGGCCCTTGGCACTTTCCCGAAACCTGATATCTCAGCAGCGCTGGCCGGCGAGAATTTGAACTTAACGGGCGACGGCGCAACATTCGAATCCATGACAGCAAATTTATCTGTAAATGGTACCTACCCCGTATATACGGTGGCTGATCTGAAAGCCCGCATTGCGCGGGCCTCATATGCGGTGGGCGCGAAGACTTACGGCCTGGACGACCTACGGCTCAATCTTACAAACGGGCGGGTGAACATCAAAACCGGCAGTTTATCCGGGCCGGAAATCCGGTTTTCTTCATCGGTTTTGAAAAATCTGCGATTTTCAATAAGCGGTCAATGGGAAAAGATGCTGGTAAAACTTGCGGCGGATGATAGCCGCATACTGCAGGCCGCAGTGGCTTTGGGCCTTCTGCCGGCCGACTGGAATTTCAACGGGCACGATACCATTCAGGCCACGGCCGTTATCAAACAGCAGGGCTGGAGTACGATTTCTTCGACGATGAATGTAACCGGGCTCAATTTTCATAACCGTGATGAAAGTTGTTTGGCTGAAAATATCCGGCTGGCGGCAGAAACAAGTGCGATGGTCCATATGGCAGAAGGCAAATTCAACGCTACATTTTCTTTGACGACACCGTCAGGCGAATTTCTCTGCGATAAAATCTACCTGGATATGACCCGCAATGGGTTGTCGGCAGCCGGAAACGCAGCCTATGACCGGCAAAGCGGCGAAGTGCAGATTGCAGGTGTCAAATTCGGGTTGCAAAATTTGCTGACCCTGGACGTTCACGGCAGCCTCCGGCCCGGCAAAACCGGACCGGCGCTGGATCTGTTTGTCGAATTGCCCCCCACGGCCGTAAATCCGATATTCCATCATCTTGTCTCAGAACCTTACAAGTATGAAAAACCGGGGCTGGCGGATTGGGAGATTAACGGTTTAATCTCAGCCCGCTTGAATGTATTTCGGAAAGGATCCAATTGGACCCTGCGGGGCAAAACCGGCTGGCAGACGGGAAGTTTGAAAATCGGCCAATCCGGTGTATCCCTTACAGGCATCGATCTGGACCTTCCGGTGTGGTTTCAGACCCATCAACAGGATTCCGGATCAGAAACCCTGCGGGGCAGATTGTCGGTTCAAAAACTGGCCCTGCCGCTTTTGCCTGAACAACCGCTGGCAATATCACTGAAGGTGCGTCCGGGCAGCATCGCTACGGCGTCTTCGATCCGCCTGCTTTTTCAAACCGGAGACCTTCAGCTGACGCCGCTTGTTTTAAAAAATATTTATAGCGCCAATCCGACCGTGGATACCGGCCTTAGTGTAAATTCAATCTCGATCGATCCATTCTTAAACGGTGTATGGCCGAACCCCACCCGAGGCATGTTACACGGCAAACTTGATCGGATAAATTTTAACAACAGTAATCTCAGCAGCCGTGGCACCATTGCTGCCGAAATATTCGGCGGACAGATTATTGTTTCAGATCCGGGGGTATCCAGACTCTTTGCTACGGCTCCGGCAATCAATTTTAACGCACGTATAAACGATTTGAACTTAGAGAAACTAACCGAGGATACGGCCTTCGGGAGAATCCAGGGCGTTTTGGCCGGTTACATCAACAACTTGGAGATTGTGCAGGGACAGCCCCAAAAATTTGATTTGTTGCTGAAAACCCGGCGCAAAAAAGATGTGCCCCAAAAAATCAATGTGCGGGCGGTTGAAAATATTGCGCAGCTCGGGGGCGGCCAGAGTCCTTTCATGGGGCTGGCCGGAAAGTTTGTATCCTTGTTTAAAGAATTTTCATACAAAAAAATCGGCGTGGCGGCGACTTTGGAAAATGATGTGTTCAGGGTAAACGGCACCGTCAAAGAAAACGGCCTGGAATATATTGTCAAAAAAGGGGGGCTAACCGGTGTGGACGTTGTCAATCTGAACCCGGACAACCATACTAGCTTTAAGGACATGGTCAAACGAATTAAACGTATAAAATCTACCGGAGAAGATCCAGTTATCCGTTAATCAAGGGAGGTGCCCATGAAAAAAACCGGCAAACATTACCGCGTTATATTATTCATCTCAATTCTGATCATATTTTCCTGCGTAACAATTAACATTTACTTTCCGGCAGAGAAAGTGGAATCAATAGCTGGCGAAATCGTGGAAGACATACGAGGCCCCAATCCTGAGAAAAATGATGAATCCAAGAACAAAGAAAAAAGTTCTAGGCACCGCGATAATTATATGGCCCTGTTAGTTAATGTGGCCTGGGCCGAAGACGTCACTACCATTTCAAATCCCACCATCCGGACCCTCAAACAACAGATGAAAGACAGATTCGCCCTGTTGAAGCCTTTTTTTCAAAAAGGAATATTGAAAGAAGGCAATGATGGCTACGTGTCTATCGGGGATACCGGCTCAGTGAGCCTGAAAGAGAGAAGGAATATTAATGCTCTGGTAGCTGCTGAAAATAGTGATAGAAAAACCCTGTATCAGGAAGTTGCAGCCGCGTTAAATATAGAACCCGGCCAGACAGACAAAATTGCAGCTATTTTTGCCAAAGAGTGGCAGAAGTCATTGCAGTAATTTTTTATTTATATAAAAGGATTTTGCTTGCTTGCATTCAAGGCCCTAACAAGGAGTATTATCATGAATCCCAATGTAACGATTCCATTATTTCCCCTGGGCGTGGTGTTGATACCCGATTCGCCGCTGCCCTTGCATATATTCGAAGAGCGATACAAACTGATGATCAACACCTGTTTGGATGAACAGGTTGAATTTGGAATTGTTTATTTTAACGGAAACGAGGTCAGCAATATCGGTTGTACCGCCCGCATTTTAAAGGTGACAAAACGTTATGAGGACGGACGCATGGACATCATCACCAGGGGGGCCAAAAGGTTTATCATCCATGAGCTGTTTGATGAAAAAGCCTATTTACAGGCCGGAATTGAATACTTCGATGATATAGCTGAAATACCCCGGGATGACCTGAAAGATCTGGCGTCAAAAGGACTGACGCTTTTGGAACAACTGGAAAAGCTTACTTATACCGGGGAGGACCGCAGCCAGGTGGACCCGGAGGATTTTAAAAGCATATCGTTTCTGATTGCCGGGTGCGAAGGGTTCACCCATGAAGAAAAACAAAAATTCCTCGAAATGACTTCAACCTCCCAGCGTCTCGATAAGTCCGTGGCGGCATTGGAAAATATTATCCAGCGTTTGAAATTAACGGCAAAAATTAAAAAAATCATTGGCGGCAACGGTCAGGTTTCGGAATCGATCCAGGATAACTCTACCTCGCATTAACGACCGATTTCTTGGACAGGATTAACAGGATTGATTGGATTATCCTAATTGCCCATAGGGCATGCAAGCTTTCCCTGGCCAGCGTCGGCCAGGGAAAAGATCGTCAGCGGATGTCTGCGTGTGTCTGCGGCTAATTCTGAATATTAAACATTTTGAAAAATCCTGTAAATCCTGTCTAATCTCTCGAAATTACAAATCGAATCCATTCCAATTCATATCATAGGCGCACCGCCAGGCACAGACCATCGTGCTCGGGTGAATGCAAAGGTAAAAAAGAAAACAAATTTACCGACCGCCAGCCGGAGTGGTTAAAAATGGCCTGGTTAAAATCATCGGCGTCCTTGAAGGCCACGTTATCTGCCACCAGAAGTCCGCCCGCTTTCAAAACCCGGTAACAATCCGGCAACGCCCGGACATAGTAGTTCTTTTCAATGTCCATAAAAATCAGATCAAAAAAAGTCTGCATCTTTTTGATCTCTTTCATAGCATCCCCTACCCTGACTTCTACCCGATTAGCGAACCCGGCCTTATGAATATTTAACTTTGCCCGGGTCGCCATATCCGGGTTGCTTTCAAGGCTGATAACCCGGCCTTTTACGGCTTCGCAGCCCCGGGCCAAAAAGATGGCCGAATATCCCGTGGCGGTGCCAAGCTCCAGTATTGAAGTCGCCCGGGTAACCCGGGCCAGGATAGACAGCAGTTCACCCACCAGGGGCCCGATAATCGGAATGTCTTCCCGCTCGGCTTCTTCTTCCAGGGCTGCCAGCAGCTCATCTCTGGGATAGATGAATTTTTTAAAATAGGCTTCCGGATTTTCTAACACATTAGACATTTTGTCACCTTTTTTGCACGATCGATTGTTTGACTGAAATTCGACAGAGCTTGAAACTCATTGACTTTATTTGTAATTTTTGTCAAAATAAAGGTAATAAATACTACCTGAACCGGTTGAATTTGTAAATACACTTCGAAGCAAATTTTATATACCCATTGTGGTAAATTTAATTCACGACCATATCAAAACGAACTTTATTGTGTGCCGATGACAGCAAAGCCCTGGTTTTACATACTGCTAATTCTTAATACCGCAATTCTAACCTATGCGGTGGTTCTGTTTTATCGGCATTTCCGCCAGCGGGCTGAAATCATACATACTATCCCGACCCGGCTTTTCTACAAAATATTTCTGTGTTTGTGTCTGGGGGCCGGTCTGGTTTTGAATTTACCGTATTCTCTGCTCTTCCTCGGCATAGTCATCTCATGCTCCCTCGTTCCCTTTATCACCGATATTCTGGTTAAAGAACAGGGGATTTTCTTTGTATCCCGGTTGATCCCCTGGCAGGAAATAGAAAAAATTTCTGACCATTATATTTATCTGCTCATCGGGACCACCGGCACTTTTGGTCACAGAGCGTTTTTCAAGCTTATCTGGAAAATAGGCCAGTCAGATATAGATCTGCTCAAGGCAAAACTCGAAAAACCCTGACAGGCCCCCTGCAAAACAAACACCCCTGGCAAGCGTAAACATTTCATTCTTTCAAGTCTGCATCCGCACCGCCCGGCAATAAAAAAGCACTACTCAAATTTGTTTCTTTTCCTTCAGCCATCCAGCGGACTGCGTACAGCTTTACCGCCCTGTTTGATGACATGGGTGTAAATCATGGTGGTGCTGAGATCTTTGTGGCCCAGCAATTCCTGGATGGTGCGGATATCATAGCCTTCTTGCAAAAGGTGGGTGGCAAAACTGTGGCGCAAAGTATGGCAGCTGACTTGTTTGTTTATACGCGCCAGGTTTACGGCTTCTTTGACAGCCCGTTGAAGGCTGCTGGGATGCATGTGATGACGGCGGGTTATGCCGCTGCGCGGATCTTTGGACAGCGTTTTGGCCGGAAAAACATACTGCCATATCCACTCGCTATCCGCCTTTTTGTATTTTCGCGATAGGGCGGCCGGCAGATATACCCTGCCGTATCCATCTGCCAGATCCTTTTCATGCAGCCGTTTTACATACTCAAGATGTTCCTCTAATGCTGCCTTAACATTTTCAGGGAGTACGGTGATCCGGTCCTTGGCCCCTTTTCCGTCCCGCACGATGATCTGGTTCATGCTGAAATCGACATCCTTGACCCGCAACCGGATACAGTCCATCAACCGCAAGCCGCTGCCGTAAAGCAGTTTGGCCATCAACTGGTGAATGCCCTTCATGGCGCTGATGACTTTCAGGGTCTCTTCTTTGGTCATTACGGTGGGCAGGCGCTCGGACTTTTTGGCACGATAGGCGGATATGCCGGCCGGCAAATCTTCTTCAAGAACTTCGCGATACAGAAACAATAAGGCATTGAACGCCTGGTTTTGGGTGGATTTGGAGACATTCAGCTTTATCGCCAGGTGAGAGAGAAATCTCTCGATTTCGGCTTTGCCCATCTCCTGGGGATGGCGCTTTTTGTGATAAAGAATATACCGTTTGATCCAGGACACATAGGCCCTTTCGGTTCGAATAGAATACCCTTTCAGACGAATGCGTCTACGCACACGGTCCAATAATTTAGAAGGTTGTGCAGCCATTTTCTTCTTGATACCGCCCTGTTAATAGACTATAATTATTGATAATTCTAAATTTTAATGCGATGGGCTCTTTTCTGTTTTCCTACAACTGACCTCATGGGATTGTCGATAAACAGGTTTATTACGGACCTGATATAGGCGCTGACCGAATTAGAGGTATTCAAGCCTTATAATTGCCGATACTGCAACTTTCTGTAAAAAGCAACTTATATTTATATATAGTTAATGTTTTTATATAATATAAATATAAAAGGTATATTTTAGCATTATAGCAATAAAATATACTTTT
>CAMYNZ010000015.1:0-28008 GCA_947259865.1 uncultured Desulfobacterales bacterium
AAATGCAAAGACCACTAGGGCTAATAAGCTCAATAATCGAATTTTTTTAATCATCATTTTAGTGTTTAAGGTTTAAAGGTTCATGAAAAAAAATCATGACTGCCTCAGAATTATTAAAAGTAGGCTTTGTAGTCCTATTGAAGTAATAAAAAGGTTGAACATTACACTTTAGTGTCCCAGGATGCCTTATTACTTATCAAGAGTATTCATTTTGATTGCACATTCTTATAATTGGCGGTAACCAGCTGAAGTTCTTGCCTGCCAATTGCTATTTTTTATGCTGTCGAAAATCTCAAACGATCTGGGGTTAACGTCGCTCTACCTCCACATAAGTTCCGGTAGACAAGTTCGCTCGTTGGACCCGGGCCGAGTGACCAAAATTCATCCGGGGGATGAATTTTAGTGAGGAGCCAGCTGGTGCGGTGGCATTTAAAACTGGGGTTAACTTCGCTCTACCTCCACATAAGTTCCGGTAGACAAGTTCGCTCGTTGGACCCAGCGCTCCCAAGGTCAAAGTCAAGATTGGATGCGCCGGTGCGCATTGAATTCCTCCGCTTACAAAAACAAAAAGCGAGCTATTGTTTTAGCTCGCTTCGGAATTCGGTGCCAATCTTGGCTCTCTGGTGACCTGGCTGGGGCTCGAACCCAGGACCCTCTCCTTAAAAGGGAGATGCTCTACCAACTGAGCTACCAGGTCAAAATGTTTAAGGTCGTTTTTCTTCAGGAATCTCACAGGTACTCCTTAAGAGGGTGCAAATATACTATCAATAATCTATTTTTCAAGACCGAGAGGGTAGAAATTTATTTTTTTTTGAATATCCCGGTAATTGCGCCATTTTTACCAAAAAATAATAGAATGATCATCGTCCTTGTGGGGTATATGGGTAGTGGAAAATCGGTTGTCGGGAAACTTCTTGCACATTCCCTGGAGCTTCCATTTATAGATCTTGATGAATATATAGAAAGTGAATTACAAGAAAGTATATCACAAGTTTTTAGCAAAAAAGGAGAGATATATTTTAGAAAGAAAGAACACGAATATCTTCAAAAAGTGCTGCTAGATCATGATCATCTGGTACTGGCAACGGGAGGGGGAACCCCATGTTACTCTGGTAATATGGAGTTCTTATTAAAGAAAACCCCTTACGTTTTCTATCTTCAGGTATCTGTCTCAGGATTAGCTAATAGACTATCAATGGAAAAAGAGCACAGACCAATAATTAGTCATCTTAATGATGATTCTCTCCCGGAATACGTCGCCAAACATCTCTTTGAACGGAACCCTTTCTATATGATGGCGAACTATACAATAGTCTGCGAGGGGAAATCAATAGAGGAGATAGTAAAAGAAATAGAGGACGATCTAGTTTAGAAAAACCTCATCTTTTTTAGGTTGGAAACGCACATGAACGTGCTCCTGAAGGGAAGTAGAAAGCGAGATACCTTTGTAGTCTGCCTTTACAGGATATTTTTTATGATTCCGATTTACAAGAACAGCGGTCTTTAGCTGTTTTAATGGTGTTTTAAGGAAGTGATGCACCCCGTATATCAGGGTAGAACCCGAATTTAGTACATCATCAACAAGCACAATAGATCCATTTCTATAGTCATCTGCAGGAATGGAAGTTGATACGCCGCTTTTTATTGGGTTGGTCTTATCCATGCTAACCTTGCACAATAGGATCTCCGCCTCCGTGATCTGTTTCAGCACTCGTTGTATTTTCTTGGCAAAATCTAATCCGCCTCCATCGATCCCGGCAATAATGATCCTCTTCTCTTCTACATTAGCCTCCAGGATCTGATAGGCAATACGACGAATGATATGTTCTATTTGATGGTGATTCAGGATTTTATTTTCCATGGGTCAGTCAGATTTCTTCTCAAAGATAAAAAAGAGTTCGGTTCCCTGTCTAGGTGGGATGGAATTAAAGGCTCGTTCTAATATCCTGATATGAAAATAAGTAGAAAAAAGTGTTCTGTATAGCTCCATATTACCTCCAAAAGGAGGACCTTTTTCTGTTAAAGGGAAATCGAAGAAGAGTCCGGCTAACAGACCACCTTCCTTTAGAATTGATCTCATTTTTTGTGCATAGCGCTCCCTGTCATGAGGTAAAAGAGCACAGAAAAAGGTTTGTTCCAACACAAGATCAAAATCTTTTAGTTCCAGATCAAAAAAGTCGCCCACCAGCAAACGGTTCTTAGGAAAGCCGGGGTGTCTCTTTTGAAAGTCGTGCAGTGGTTTTTCACTAATATCGAGTGCATAGACAGATTGATAGCCTTGTTCATATAAGTAGCCTACTTCATACCCATTGCCTGCTCCCGGAACCAGGATTTTAAGATCCTTGGATGGAAGCTGATCTATAAATTCTTTCATAGGTGTTGAGATTGTTCCAACATCCCAACCTAATCGATTTTCCAGATAACGTTCGTCCCAATACCTTTTACTCGCCTTCATCCAGATAGTCATCTATAGTTCGCCTGTCTTTTTTTGTGGGTCTTCCCATTCCTTTTTTTCTATAGTAGTCCTTGGCGAGTTTCTGAACTTCCTGATGTTGCAATGCATCTTCCGGAGTGGTATCTACACGGTACAAGCCCACAATTTTTGCTGCAACTCTGCTATCCGGGATCTCGATCACCGTAAGCTGATAATGGACCTGATTCTTCCGAACAATGAGTTTGTCCGAAGGAAACACCTCTCTGGATGGCTTAACCACTTGGTCATTGATCTGTATATGACCTTTCTTGCAGGCCTCTGTGGCCTTGTTCCGAGTCTTGTAATAGCGGGTACACCATAAGTACTTATCAATGCGCATAAACAAACTAAATTCTTTGTTAAGGTCTTCAACAAAAATAGTGGAAAATTGTATCTTGCGGACGTTAAAAGAAAAGCTATGCAATTAAGAAAAGTCGTTCTTGCAATGACTGTAATTATTTTTGTTCTGTCTTGTAAAAAAGATGACGGTCTAGGAATTGAAATAGTACCTCCCAAGATGCTAAGTGAAGTTGTGGTGGAAGATGAAGCTTCAATTCAGGCATATCTGGAAACTCATTTCTATAATTATGAGGACTTTGAGAACCCTCCCGCCGATTTTGATTTTCAAGTACAATTAGACACTATAGCAGGAACCAATGGTGATAAGCGCCCGCTTTCACAAGATGTTCAGTCCATGACAATTGAGGTGTCATCAGAAGATTTTGGCCTCGATGACAATGAGACCGTTGCACATAAATTATACTATCTGATCGCTCGGGAAGGCGAAGGTGGAATGCCTACAGCTGCAGATTCTACCTATATCCGTTATCAAGGATCTTTTTTAAACGGAAATTTGTTTGATGGTACGGCTGATTATACATGGCAATATTTACCATTTTTTCTTCGTGGGTATTCTCAGGGAGTATCTAAATTCAGAGCGGGAGACGCTATTGTGGAAAATCCTGATGGTACCACGGAAATTACCAATGGAGGTGTAGGAGTAATCTTCCTCCCTTCAGGATTGGCATATTTCAATGGTAGTTCTAATGGAATTGCGCCCTATTCACCTTTGATCTTTAAGATCTCAACCGGACTTTACATACCAGATACAGATTATGATGGAGATGGTATCCCATCTATTATGGAGGACCTAAACGGGGATGGTGATGTTACAAATGATAATACAGATGTTGAACGCGAAAAAGCAATTCGCTCACAATTATTCGCAAATCATCTGGATCCGGATGATGATGAAGACGGTATACTAACCAGAGATGAAATAGTCATTGATGCACAAGGGAATATAAGTTTCCCTGATGATGATAATGATGGGATCCCAAATTATCTGGATCGGGATAGTTGATCTATTTTAACATATTAAAAAAGTCCTGAGAATTCTCAGGACTTTTTTTATTTCTAAAGTTTTAAGGAGAAGCTTAAGATAAGCTGATCTGGTCTTGTATCAATCCTGCTTTCTCCTACCGTAGTAAGGTTAGTATTGATAAATGTGGCCTCATTATTGCTGAATCCTCGTTCGTACCGCAGATCTATACCTAATTTTCCAAGGTTGATACCGGCACCTGCATTTAGACCAACCGTAAAATCATTCTTCACATCACTGATGGTGATGCCATCATATTCTGTATCCAGAATATATTGAAAGGCAGGACCGGCAAAAACATGCAAAGGTCCAATGACCTTAGTTCCTATCAATAAAGGAAGGTCTAGCTTTTGCATTTTAAAATCATCATTATCGTATTCAGATTTGGTACTGGTGTAGACCAATTCCGGACGTATGTAAACGCTGGAACCTACCTGGCCAAAAAAGCCAATATGGTATCCTACATTTCTACTTGGATTCTTTGCTGCCGCACTGGCAGATTCAAAATAATCCCCGTTAGCATTGTAGTTGAGTCCGGCTTTTACCCCAAATTTAGAATCGGTCTGCGCAAAAGAAATGGCAGTAAAGGCAGCAATAGCTACCGTGAGAAGCGTTTTTTTCATAATGTGTTCTTTTTAAGACATAAACCTAGTATCAAGAACGATACCAAAGCCTATACTTTTCTTTTTAACACCTGATAAACGGCCTTCTCTATAGCTTTATTGTTTAATCCGTATTTTTCCATTAATTCATCAGCAGTTCCACTTTCTCCGAAGGTATCCCGGGTTGCTACAAACTCTTGTGGAGCCGGGTGTTGCTGGGTTAGCGTACGAGCCACACTTTCGCCCAGTCCACCTAAAAAATTGTGCTCCTCGGCGGTTACAACGCACCCTGTTTTGCGAATGGATTTAAGTAGTGCTTTCTCATCCAATGGTTTTATGGTGTGGATATTAATGACCTCTGCGGAGATACCTTGGGTTTCCAAAGCCTCGGCAGCCACCAAAGCTTCCCAAACCAGATGTCCGGTTGCTACAATGGTCACATCGGTACCTTCATTCAGCACCAATGCTTTTCCGATCTCAAATTTCTGGTCTGCAGCTGTAAAATTTGGCACTTTTGGTCTTCCAAAGCGGAGATATACCGGCCCGTGATGCTCGGCAATGGCAAGGGTAGCAGCTTTGGTTTGGTTAAAGTCGCATGTATTGATCACCGTCATTCCCGGTAGCATCTTCATCATCCCTATATCTTCCAGTATCTGATGTGTTGCTCCGTCCTCACCCAATGTAAGACCGGCATGCGAGGCGCATATCTTTACATTTTTATCCGAATACGCAATAGATTGCCTTATTTGATCGTACACCCTTCCCGTAGAGAAATTGGCAAAGGTTCCTGTAAATGGAATATACCCTCCAATGGTTAGTCCGGCTGCGATTCCCATCATATTGGCTTCAGCGATCCCTACTTGAAAGAATCGGTCAGGATTCTCTTCTATAAACTGCTCGATCTTTAATGAGCCCACAAGATCGGCACAAAGGGCCACCACTTTTGGATTAGATCTTCCCAGTTCGGTCATACCTGCTCCATAGCCACTTCGAGTATCTTTTTTTCCTTGATCGATATATTTTTTCATGTAGTAGTCTTAATAATTATATTAATAATCCCCAAGGGTTTCGGTGTTTTGGGCCAATGCAGTTGCAAGTTGTTCATCATTGGGAGCTTTTCCATGCCATGCATGGGTATACATCATAAAATCGACCCCATTACCCATGATAGTATGCATGATAATGCATACGGGTTTTCCTTTTCCAGTTCTGCTTTTAGCTTCTTTCATGGTTTGGATGATCGCATTTACGTCGTTCCCTTCCTTAAGTTCAATAACATCCCATCCAAAAACGGTAAACTTAGCACCAACATCGCCAAGAGACATCACCTCTTCGGTTGCTCCATCAATCTGTTGTCCATTTCTATCTATCGTGGCAATAAGGTTGTCTATTTTTTTACTGCCTGCATACATAATGGCTTCCCAATTCTGACCTTCCTGCAATTCTCCGTCGCCGTGAAGGCTATAAACAAGATGGTTATCTCCATTGAGTTTTTTCGCATGCGCAGCACCAATAGCGACAGACATTCCCTGGCCTAAGGATCCGGAAGCGATTCGTACACCAGGTAACCCATCATGGGTAGTAGGATGTCCCTGTAAACGAGAATTCAGCAATCTGAATGTATTTAATTCCTTTATAGGAAAATATCCTTTACGCGCCAGAACACTGTAATAGACGGGAGAGATATGTCCGTTAGAAAGGAAGAATATATCCTCTCCGATACCATCCATAGAGAAGGTCTTCTTCAGTTCCATGACCTCGTAATAGAGGGCCACAAAAAATTCTGTACATCCCAGGGACCCGCCGGGGTGTCCGGAGTTTACCTTGTGTACCATACGCACTATATCTCTGCGTACCTGAACAACGATCTCTTCTAGTTCTTGCAATGTTGGCATAATTATGTTCTTATTTTTCGAGCTAAAAGTAACCGCAATCTTTGGCTTGTACAAGGGGAGTTATAATATTTTATCAACGAGAACGCGGCCTTTGAACTTTATTTTTTTGTTAAGGAAAATCTATACTGTGTTACCTATCTTTGCGTACTCAATAAGCTACTTGCAATTTTCACTACTACATACAGATCCATCTACTAAGGCAAGGGCCGGTGAAATGATTACCGATCACGGGGTTATTAAAACCCCCATATTTATGCCGGTGGGAACGGTAGCCTCAGTTAAGGGGATTCATCAGAAAGAATTACGGGAGGAAATAGATCCTGATATCATCCTGGGAAATACTTATCATTTGTATTTAAGGCCCGGCACAGAAATTTTACGCAAGGCTGGTGGTTTGCATGCTTTTATGGGATGGGATCGAAATATATTAACGGATAGCGGAGGCTATCAGGTGTATTCACTTTCCGCGAACAGGAAGATAAAGGAAGAAGGAGTAAAATTCAAGTCGCATATTGATGGTTCTTTACATATGTTTACTCCAGAGAAAGTCATGGAAATTCAAAGGACCATAGGGGCAGATATCATTATGGCTTTCGATGAATGTACACCCTATCCGTGTGAGTACGACTACGCGAAGAAATCTATGCATATGACTCATAGGTGGCTAGACAGATGTACAGAATATCTTAATAAGACACCTAGTATGTATGGTTATTCTCAAACATTCTTCCCTATAGTTCAGGGGTCTACTTTTAAAGATCTCAGAAGACAATCGGCCGAATATATTGCCGGTGTGGGAGCTGAAGGGAATGCCATTGGTGGTCTGTCTGTTGGAGAACCTGCAGAAGAGATGTATGCCATGACAGAGGTGGTATGCGATATATTACCTGAGGATAAGCCCAGATATTTGATGGGTGTGGGTACACCTATCAATATTCTGGAGAACATAGCACTGGGGATCGATATGTTCGATTGTGTGATGCCTACCCGTAATGGGCGTAATGGGATGTTATTTACGGCTCACGGTACCATCAATATTAAAAATAAAAAATGGGAAGATGATTTCTCACCAATAGATGAAAATGGACCAACCTTTGTAGACAGAGAATATACGAAGGCCTATCTCAGGCATCTTTTTGCTGCTAATGAATATCTTGGGAGACAGATCGCTAGCATCCACAATCTCGGATTTTATCTATGGTTGGTGCGCGAAGCTAGAAATCATATTTTAGCGGGAGATTTTGGTGCCTGGAAAACGATGATGGTAAAACAAATGGATAAACGCTTGTAATGCTAAAGATTCTGGATTGGTTTATTTTGAAGCGATACCTCGTCACTTTCGGGATGATGCTTCTTTTGTTTGTGCCAATTGGTATCATGCTTAACCTGGCGGAACAGATAGGAAAAATGATAGATAACGAGGCTCCTTTGAACGAGATCCTCATCTATTATATGAATTTTACAATTTACATTGGGAACCTACTGTTCCCCATATTTCTCTTTCTCTCTATTATCTTTTTTACATCCAAGTTGGCGAATAACACGGAGATCGTGGCTATTTTGAGTTCCGGGGTCTCTTATAGCCGGTTTTTACGGCCTTATTGGATCGGGGCCTCAATGGTTGCCGTACTTATGTTCTTTATGAGCATGTTTATTGTACCTAACGCCAGTATAGGGTACCATGAGTTTAAGTTTAAATATCTTAAAAGAGGCAAACAAGACCGGGTAACGAGCAATATTTTTAATCAGCTGAATGAGAACGACTTCATATATGTAAGCAGTTTTGATCCGGATCGCCAAATAGGCTATAACTTCACTTTTGAACATTTCGATGAGAACAATGAGCTATCGGAAAAAATTAGCGCCGGGAACATTAGATGGGTATCAAAAGATAGCGTCTATAGGCTTACAAGCTATACAAATAGAAAGATATTAGGAAAGGAAGAAAAAGTGGTCACAAAACGGAGACTCGACACTATTTTTAACTTTAAAATAGATGATCTGACACCGGTTTCTTATGTGGCTGAGACGAAAAACCTCTTTGAACTGAATAAGTTTATTAATATACAGCGAAATAAGGGTGCCTCAAACATCAATACTTATATATTGGTAAAATACAAAAGATGGGCCTTACCATTAACTGCTTTCATTCTCACTGTTATAGGGGTGGCAGTATCCTCTGTAAAACGCAGGGGCGGAATGGGTGTCAATCTGGCCCTTGGTATTGGGGTAGCTTTTATTTATATCTTTTTTGACAAGGTATTTGGCACGCTTGCTGAGCAATCCGGTTTTTCTCCGATGCTGGCAGTGATCATCCCAAACCTTGCATTTGGTGTATTAGGTTTCTACCTTCTTCAAAATGCAAAACGATAACCTAAAGAATTATCTGCTTCTTCACCTCATTGTCTTTATCTGGGGCTTTACCGCGGTATTAGGAAAATTGATCAGTATTGATGCCCTACCGCTTGTATGGTACCGTATGTTTTTGGCTGCACTTTGTATCCTTATCTATATAGGAATAAGAAAATTTTCGTTAAAGGTCTCTTCAAAGACACTGATGGTCTTATTAATTGCAGGGATCACCATAGCATTACATTGGATCACTTTTTTTAGCGCCATTAAAGTCTCTGATCTCTCTTAGAACCTCTGTGGTACGGCAGAAAGATCATTGGTTATGAAGTTATTTTTGGTTTGATAGTGATCATAGGCCTGTATTTTATTTTTAATGTAAGCACAGAATATACCCTGGGGATTATACTCGCCCTTATTTCGGCTCTTTTAGGAGCTGTATTTACCCTTATCAATGGACAATTAATAAAGTCCCATAAACCCTCCATCATTGGATTTTATGAACTTTTCAGTGGCATGCTCTTTATTACGGTTTACATTCTATTTCAGAAAGGATTTAGCAGTGAATTCTTTGATTTAAGTAGACAGGATTGGGGATATTTGCTCATCCTCGCCTCCATATGCACAGCTTATGCCTTTATTGCCTCTGTAAAGATCATGCGCTTCATTAGTCCATATACCGTATTGCTCACCGTAAACCTGGAACCGGTTTATGGAATTCTTCTCGCCTTTGCTATTTTTGGTGAGAGCGAAAAAATGAACGGCTTGTTTTATGCAGGAGCCTTTATAATTTTACTCACAGTGGTTGCTAACGGTATTTTGAAGAATCGCGAGCGATTAAAAAGGAGTAGGTGACCAAATTGGTTCCCATTAATATTTTATATTTGTGGGCTGAACCTAACGAAAATACTAATAGATGGAATATTTGGATTTTGAACTTCCTATAAAGGAGTTGGAAGAACAATTGGAGAAATGTCAGGTCATAGGGGAGGAGAGTGATGTAGATGTTACTGAGACTTGCATACAGATCGAAAAAAAGCTTTCCGAAACTCGTAAATCGATCTATAAAAATCTTACCGCCTGGCAACGGGTACAATTATCGAGGCATCCCAACAGGCCATATACGCTAGATTATATCAAAGCAATCTGTGGAGATACCTTCCTGGAACTGCACGGAGACAGAAATGTGAAGGATGATAAAGCAATGATTGGTGGCTTGGGAAAGATCGGAGATCAGAGCTATATGTTTATAGGTCAACAAAAAGGGTATAATACAAAAACCAGACAATTTCGAAATTTTGGAATGGCCAACCCGGAAGGTTATCGAAAAGCTTTGCGATTGATGAGATCTGCTGAAAAATTTGGAATCCCAGTAGTTAGCCTAATAGATACCCCCGGTGCTTACCCGGGAATAGAGGCTGAGGAACGTGGACAGGGAGAGGCCATAGCAAGGAATATACTTGAAATGACCCGACTAAAAGTCCCGATCATAGTAGTGATCATAGGAGAAGGTGCCTCAGGTGGCGCTTTGGGTATTGGTGTTGGTGATAAGGTATTGATGCTCGAAAATACATGGTACTCTGTGATCTCTCCAGAATCTTGTTCTTCTATCCTATGGAGGAGCTGGGAATACAAGGAAATAGCCGCTGATGCACTGAAACTTACTGCCATCGATATGAAAAAATTAAAACTCATAGACGAGATCGTAAAAGAACCAGAAGGTGGTGCACATTCTAATAGAGATAAGACATTTACCATTGTCAAAAACAAAATTTCCAAGCATTACGAAGAGCTCAAAAAGTTATCACCAAAGGAGCTGGTCAAAATGCGAATGGATAAATATGCTGATATGGGTGTTTTTGGCGGGTAAAACGCTGGATTAAAAGCTAAAACGAAAACCGAAGTTATTCCACTTCGGTTTTTTTACGTTATCAACACAAATTCGTAACTTATCAACATACCAATTGTTGATGACCGGTTAATATCGGAATTTCATTTTTAAATGGTAACTTAAGGTTAATGCATACTTTAGCAGCTATGGAGAAACCAAGTCCTGTCATAGGTCATAAAATAGGGAAGTCTACCCTGATCAACCTTGAAAAGGGTAAAATACCACCTCAAGCCGTTGATTTAGAGGAGGTTGTGCTTGGTGCTATGATGATCGACAAGAAAGGGGTAGATGAGGTAATTGACATTCTTCATCCCGATGTCTTCTATAAGGACGCACATCGTTATATCTATGAAGCGGTCTTCAAGTTGTTTGAAACCTCCGAGCCAGTGGATTTATTAACCGTTTCTGCCCAATTACGAAAGGAAGGAAGATTGGATCAGGTTGGAGGTGATTTTTACCTAATCAAACTCACTCAAAAAGTAGCAAGTTCTGCCCATATTGAGTTCCATGCCCGCATCATCCTCCAAAAATATATTCAGCGTAGTTTAATAAAGATTTCAAGTGAGATCATCGAAGATGCTTATAATGAGTCTACTGATGTTTTTGATCTCTTAGATAATGCAGAAGCAAAATTATATGAGGTTACCCAGGGTAACCTAAAACGCTCTGCAGAAACAGCTCAAAATTTGGTCATTCAGGCCAAGAAAAAGATAGAGGAAATATCCAATAAAGATGGATTAAGTGGAATTCCTTCCGGATTTGATAAGGTAGACAGGCTAACTTCGGGATGGCAACCGAGCGACTTGATAATTATTGCTGCAAGACCGGGAATGGGAAAAACAGCCCTGACGCTTTCCATGGCTAGAAACATGGCGGTGAATTCCAATATTCCGGTGGCTTTCTTTTCTCTGGAAATGTCTTCAGTTCAGTTGATCACTCGTCTTATTTCTTCAGAAACGGGTCTGTCATCTGAAAAACTCCGTACCGGAAGACTGGAAAAACACGAATGGGAACAATTGAATGTAAAGGTAAAAGCGCTGGAAACAGCCCCATTGTTTATAGACGATTCTCCATCATTATCAATTTTTGATCTTCGGGCAAAGGCGAGACGTTTAGCTTCACAGCACAACATCAAACTCATAGTATTAGATTATCTGCAGCTTATGACAGCTGGCGGCAGTCAAAAAGGAGGGAATAGGGAACAGGAAATATCTATGATCTCAAGAAATTTAAAAGCCCTGGCCAAGGAACTTAACATCCCTGTCATTGCTCTTTCACAGCTATCACGGGCAGTAGAAACGCGTGGAGGAAGCAAAAGACCGATCCTTTCAGACCTTAGGGAATCTGGTGCTATTGAACAGGATGCGGATATTGTTTCCTTTATCTACAGGCCCGAATACTACAAAATAGATGAATGGGATGATGAAGAACGCACTCCAACCCAAGGGCAAGCCGAGTTCATTGTTGCCAAGCACAGAAATGGAGGCTTAGATAATATTAGGTTAAAGTTCATTGGACAACTAGGTAAATTTGATAACTTGGATGACTTTGATTCACCTTTCGAATTTCAGTCAAAAATGAATGCCGATGGGGATAATCCGTTTATTACCAAAAATCTTCCAAATGCAGATGAAGCCTTTGGAAGTGCAATGAACGACAATCCAGATCTAGACCCGGATGACAACGAAGTCCCATTTTAAGAATAGAAGACCGGTACTTACATTTTCAATACCCTATCTTTTTCCTTTTTTAAAAAGGGTATCCCTTGTTTTTTTTAGGCCTGGTTTTCAAATAAAGCATTTCCTTTTAGTATTCATACTTCTTGCGTGCAATTTATCCTCTATGGCATCCATGATCCTCATCCCCATGGATGCGGAAAGTCAGGAAAACCATTTAAAAGCCTACGGTATTACCTTCTGGATCCTTACAAAAGAGCAAAAGGTACAGTGGTTGTTGAATTACCGAGGAGGCTCATTTTTATTACCGGACGGGGATTCAATAAGAAGTGAATGTCAAATAAGGGGTGTTTCCTATGAAGTTATTTCAGATGCCCAGGCAGAGGCCATTTTAGATGCCATTGCCAGTCCTTCACAGAATCAGGAGGCTGTAATCCTTGAGAAGGCGCCAAAAATAGCAGTCTATAGCCCTAAAGAAAATCAACCCTGGGATGATGCGGTTACTATGGTATTGACCTATGCCGAAATACCTTATGTTACTGTGTATGATGAAGAGGTCCTAGATGATCAGCTGGCTCTTTATGATTGGTTGCACCTGCATCATGAAGACTTCACCGGGCAATATGGAAAATTCTATCAGGCCTATCGTTCACAGCCCTGGTATATTGAAGGGAAACTTAACGCCGAAGCCCTGGCTTCCAAACTGGGATATTCTAAAGTTTCTGAAGAAAAGGGTGCAGTAGCCTTAAAGATCAGGAATTATGTCATTGGGGGAGGATTTATGTTTGCTATGTGTTCTGCTACTGACAGTTTTGATATTGCCCTGGCGGCGCAAGGAGTAGATATATGCGAACCCATGTTCGACGGGGATCCTTCAGAGCCTAATTACCAAAGCAAATTAATTTTTGGAAATACGTTTGCCTTTCAGAACTTCATCTTGGAAAGAAACCCGCTGCGGTATGAGTTCTCCACCATAGATATGACCAATAAGCGACAGCGTGTACCAAGGGAGTCGGATTATTTCTCTTTGATGGATTTCTCCGCCAAATGGGATCCGGTCCCTACAATGCTTTGTCAGAACCACACCTCTCTGGTCAAAGGATTTATGGGGCAAACAACAGCTTTTGAAAGAAGTGAGATTAAACCCACGGTGCTGGTGTTGGGTGAAAATAAACTCAATGGAGAGGCACGCTATATCCACGGCATCAAAGGAAAAGGTTTTTTTACCTTTTACGGAGGGCATGATCCGGAAGACTACCAACACCGGGTTGGAGACCCAAAGACCGAACTCGAATTACATCCTAACTCCCCTGGATATCGACTTATTTTAAATAATGTACTATTTCCGGCAGCACGCAAGAAGAAACAAAAGACCTAACCAAGGCTCTTCAATAAAATTTCCAGGATGCTTTCCACACCAAATTGGTCATTGCTATCTGTTCGGTATTTTGCCGCTTTGAGCACATTAGGATGGGCATTGGCCATTGCAAAGCTATAGTCCGAAAGGGCCATCATCTCCAGATCATTGTTATAATCTCCGAAGACAAGGGTTTCACCGGGCCCAATGCCTAATTGGTTCTGTATCTTTTGCAGGGCATATCCCTTATGAGCATTGGGATGGGAAATATCTACCCAGTGTTGACCGGAAATCTTGACCATTAGCGATTGTTCAAAGGGAGCCACAAGAGGGTAGATAAACTCCTCCGAACTATCAAAATGGTAGACGGCAACTTTCATCACCTCTTCTTTAAAGTTATACAGATCATCAATGATCTCAAATTCTGTGTAATATTCTTTTAAGATCCTAAGAAAATCTTTTGAATGTCCTGAAACAAAAGCGTTATTCCGGGCACAGAGAACAGCGTGAACTTCCTCAGAGCCTTTCAGTGAATCTAGAATGGTATCTTTTATGGACCCATTGAGTGGGGTTGAAATTATCTCCCTGTCACCAAACATGGCGAGGCCACCATTTTCTGCTATTACAAAGATCTCGTCCTTAATTGGCTGTAACTTGGAAACAATACTATTATACTGCCTGCCGCTAGCCGCGGCAAATTGGACACCTTTGGCGCTTAAGGCTTCATAAAGATTAAAAAAACGAGGACTTACTTCATGCTGTGGGTTCAGCAATGTGCCATCCATATCGGTTACCACTAATTTTATTCGGGAAAGATCAATCAAGACAATAATTTTAAGCTACAAAGGTATTTCTAATGTTTAATTTCTTGGCATCTTTGGAAAAGTATTCTAACTGATAAAATCTCATGCCGATGTTGATGCTTCAAAAAGAAATGATTTTACCCCCTTTCCGCAGGGGTGTGCACTTGATCACAGATCTGATCATGGACGAATTTATGGAACTAAAGAGAATAGAAGTGGGAATGGCTCAGATTTTTATAAAACACACTTCTGCCAGTCTAACCATCAATGAAAATGCCGATCCGACGGTGAGGACCGATTTTGAAAAGCATTTGAATGTGATGGTACCCGAAAATGCCCCTTATTTTATCCATACCTACGAAGGTCCTGATGATATGCCTGCCCATATCAAAGCTTCACTCATGGGGTCTTCCGTAATGATCCCTGTTTCCAAAGGCTCCTTTAATCTGGGAATATGGCAGGGTATTTATTTATGTGAACACAGGAACAGTGCAGGTGGCCGGCACTTGATTATATCTGCTTGGGGCATGTAACTTCTGACATAAGTATAAAGCATCCACTGTATTAGAATTACTTACAAGTTTTGATGAGATAAATGATACTAGGTTTTAACGTTATTTCTCCTTGAAAAAGAGTACTTTAAGGTTAATTAACCAAATAAAACTAAGTACAATGAAAACAATTTTTAAACTAGTTCTGACAGTGCTGCTAATTCCTGTAGTACTAGTCTCACAGGAGACTGAAGCCCGAGGTATTGAGTGGAGTGGTGAAGATGACATCGCTAATGCCATGATATGGCGGGGAATAGATCATCATATGAACATTGAAAGGGAAAAGGCTTATACTTTTTTTGAAGCCGCAGTAACAAAAGATCCGACGTTGTTTGCACCCCATGTAGCAATGGCAATGATATCGAATGGCGATATAAGGGCTCACCACATAGCGGAGGCAAAGAAGTTAGTAGAAGGTAAAGGTGCAGTGTCTAAATTATATGTTTCTCTATTAGACATAACAAAAGACACGGAAAATGCCGGAGATGTATGGAGGTCAACATGGAAAGAAATGTATGATCTTGCCCCAGACGGCGCATTATTTGTGAATTTTAACTATGCAAGGTCTCGGAAAGATGTTAAGGAACAAATAATGGAGCTGGAAAAACTCGTTGCCAAACTTGAAAAGGCAGAAAGGAATAGTGGTCATGTACATAATCTTTTAGGGTATACCTATTATGCCGAAGGAAACAAGGAGAAGGCAAAAGCACACTTAGACAAGTATTTGGAGTTGCGGCCTAATGGATACAATGCCTATGATTCTATGGCAGAATATTTTTTGAATGAAGGCGATATGGAAAATGCCATGGTGTACTATCAGAAGGCAATAGATCAATATCCTGGAGCTGTAAATGCTCTCAATAAAATTCGCGAGCTTGAATCAAAAATGCCTGAAAAGGAGGAAATTGAGAAATAAATTAATTCGAGGATTATTACAGCGAATGAACTTAAAAGAAAATCCCGCCTGTTAGGCGGGATTTTTTATAGCGAGATATTTGTTTGTGTTATTTTACCTTTTCAATGATGGCCTTAAAAGCATCAGGATGGTTCATAGCCAAATCGGCTAATACCTTTCTGTTAAGCTCAATATTGTTGGCTTTTACTTTTCCCATAAACTGAGAATAAGACATTCCGTGCATTCTGGCGCCGGCGTTGATGCGGGTTATCCAAAGAGAGCGAAATGTTCTTTTCTTGTTTCTGCGGTCTCTGTAGGCATATACCATTGCCTTTTCTACGGCATTCTTTGCAACGGTCCAAACATTTTTACGTCTTCCAAAGTATCCTTTGGCTAGCTTCATCACTTTTTTTCTTCTAGCTCTTGAAGCAACTGAATTTACTGATCTTGGCATTTTTTCTTTTGTTTTTTTGTAGCAGGCGGCTTTTTAATTTAAAGCACTTTTATGGCCCGGCTCCACGGTTTATAATTTTACCTTTTGTTGCTGCGTTTATTTCAATCGCAACTGTAGCTTAATATTATCCGAATCGGCTTGGTGTACCAAACCGGAATGGGTTAAGCGCAGCTTACGCTTTTTGCTTTTTTTCGTCAGAATGTGACTTTTAAAAGCGTGCTTTCTTTTGATCTTTCCAGAGCCAGTAAGCTTAAATCGCTTTTTGGCACTAGATTTAGTTTTCATTTTAGGCATTGTTCCTTCTTATTTTTATTAATCTCGCTTTGGTATTCTTATTTTTTAGTCTTTGGAGCAATGAACATGGTCATTCTCTTTCCTTCTAATTTCGGCATTTGCTCTACCTTTCCTAATTCTTCTAATTCCTGAGCTAACTTTAATAATAAAATTTCACCCTTGTCCTTGTATACGATAGACCTTCCTTTGAAAAAAACGTAGGCCTTTAATTTTGCACCTTCTTTAAGGAACTTTTCGGCATGTTTCTTTTTAAAATCGTAATCGTGGTCATCTGTATTTGGACCAAATCGTATTTCCTTAACGATCACTTTTGTAGCCTTTGCCTTCATTACCTTTTCTCGCTTTTTTTGCTCGTAAAGGAATTTCTTGTAATCTATAATCTTACATACGGGAGGATCCGCATTTGGTGAGATTTCTACCAAATCCAATTCTAGTTCTTCGGCCTTATCCAGGGCTTCTCTTATGGGGAACACCCCCATCTCTACGTTGTCACCTACCAAACGTACGCTTGGTGATAAGATCTTTCCGTTGATTTTGTGAGGGTTTTTATTTTCCCTCCTAGGTTGGGGCCTAAATCTTCTTCGTATTGCTATGGCTACGTAATTTTAGTTAAACTTTATTTATATTGTTAAAACGTCTTTAAGGTACTATTTATTTCTTTTTCAACCAAGTGGACAAAATCTCCCATGGTAACAGTACCAAGGTCTTCACCTCCATGTCGACGAACGGAAAGCGTTTCTTTCTCTTCTTCATTCTCTCCAACGATAAGCATAAATGGAATTTTATTCATTTCTGCTTCCCGAATTTTCTTTCCTACCGTCTCATTTCTACTGTCAACAAGCGCGCGAATTTCGTGATTTTCTAGGGATTTTAAAACTTTTTCCGCATATATTTCATGTTTCTCGCTGACTGGCAATACGATAGCCTGATCCGGGATAAGCCATAATGGGAAGTTGCCGCCGGTATGTTCTAGTAATAATGCCACAAAACGCTCCATACTTCCAAAAGGAGCCCGGTGAATCATAACTGGCCTGTGTAGTTCGTTATCACTGCCTTTGTACGTTAGATCAAAGCGTTCCGGCAGGTTATAGTCTACCTGTATGGTGCCCAGTTGCCAATTCCTTCCAAGGGCATCTTTCACCATAAAGTCGAGTTTAGGCCCATAAAAGGCAGCTTCTCCGGGAACGATCTTAAATTGGAGCCCTTTCTCTTCGGCAGCATTTATGATAGCTTGTTCTGCCTTTTCCCAATTATCAACAGAACCTATGTATTTCTCCGGTTTATCCGGGTCTCTAACAGAAACCTGTGCTGTAAAATGCTCGAATCCTAAGGAACCCAGAACATATAAAGAAAGGTCTATCACATTCTTGAATTCCTGGTCTAATTGATCCTGGGTACAGAAAATATGCGCATCGTCTTGCGTAAAACCTCGCACTCTGGTGAGCCCATGAAGTTCCCCACTTTGTTCATATCGATAGACCGTACCAAATTCTGCGTATCGCTTAGGCAACTCTCTGTAGCTAAATGGCTTTGCATTATAGATCTCACAGTGGTGTGGACAATTCATTGGTTTTAACAAGAATTCCTCGTCTTCTTTGGGGGTATGAATTGGTTGGAAACTGTCTTCCCCGTATTTGTCGTAATGTCCTGAGGTAACATATAATTCCTTTTGCCCAATATGAGGAGTTATTACCATTTCATAGCCAGCTTTTTTCTGTGCTTTTTTTAAGAATTGCTCCAGGCGTTCTCTTAATGCAGCCCCTTTAGGGAGCCATAATGGTAGACCCAAACCTACTTTTTGTGAAAAAGTAAAAAGTTCTAGTTCTCGCCCAAGTTTTCTGTGATCTCTCTTTTTGGCTTCCTCTAGGAGTTCTAAATATTCTGTAAGGTCTTTCTGTTTAGGAAAGGAGATGCCATACACCCGGGTCAGTTGGGTATTTTTTTCATCACCACGCCAGTAAGCACCGGCTACGCTAAGCAGTTTAAAGGCCTTTACAATACCGGTATTGGGAATATGTCCACCTCGGCAGAGATCCGTAAAACTATCGTGATCGCAAAAAGTTATTGAACCATCTTCCAGATTTGAGATCAACTCAACTTTATACTGGTTATGCTGTTTTTTATAATATTCAAGAGCCTCCTTTTTAGATACATCCCGCATTTTATAGAGGTGCTTGCCTCTTGCAATCTCAATGGCATGTTTTTCAATAGCCGGAAAGTCTTTTTCGGAAATACTGTGTTCCCCAAAGTCGATATCGTAATAAAATCCGTTCTCAATGGCAGGCCCAATCGTTAGTTTTACCCCCGGATACAATTCCTCGATGGCCTGAGCAAGAATGTGTGAGGATGAGTGCCAAAAGGCTTTTTTTCCAAGATCGTCATTCCAGGTATACAGGGTAAGACTGCCATCTTGTTGCAGAGGAGTAACGGTTTCAACAATTGAATCATTGAATTTTGCGGAAATAACATTTCTTGCGAGGCCTTCACTTATGTCCTTGGCAACATCCATAGGAGTGCTACCCTCGTTAAAGGTCTTAACGGAACCATCCGGAAGCGTAATTTTGATCATATTCAGTGCCTTTTCACTCTAGATTCGCAAAGATAGTGTGTTGGATGTAAGCGGACAATAGCAGGCCCTCACTTAATTCTTTACTTTAGATTTCTTGCCAAACAAGGCATCAATGATGGTTTTTATACTATAAAAGCCCATAACAATGGCGGAAATCGCCAGAATACCTCCAATAATCAATACTGGGATATACCATGGATGATCCTGATTTTTAAATGCCTGATAGAGTACAACGGGAGCTGTAAATAATAAGGCCGTGGTAAACGCCAGGTATTTTACCCCCTTAAGCAGTAGTTCTTTGTTGGTTCGCAATTCAGCTTTCTTATGGATGCAAAAATACGAATTATCAAGATGAGCATTGATAATAAGGGTTTTTTAAACTGCCTTTTTTATTCAATAACAACCTGTCCTTTTTCTTCCTGGACTATAGCGAAGTAACCGAGAGGGAATACTTCAGGTTGATCTACATTATCGGGAACATCAATATTGTCCAGATCCGTGATATCAAAAACATTACCACGAACAGTAGATGCCGGTGTTTGAAAAGGACCCTGAGAATCCCCACTCTGCACTATCAACTGGTTCATATAATCATAGAAGGCCTGATCCACACCAAGAATGCTTATTTCCAGGACCGTCCCGGACTCAAAAGATTGATCATAGAAAAATGAAAATTCAAATTCCTGACCTTGATAAAACTCATCTTCTGTGACCAGATATTCCTGAAAGTCGAAGTCAAACAGATAGTAATTATCTGCTTCCGGCGGATCCGTGAAATTCACGATAACTTCAGTTTCATTGTCGCCAAATAAAGTGCTGGTTCCCTGTTGAATTGAATTTATGGGTGCTACGGTTACAAAGCGGGTGCTGGCAATATAAAGCCTGCCCTCATGTCTGACATAGAGCGTAAATATGAGATTTCTTTGTAAGACGGAGGTAGGTATTCGTTGATCTGAGCTAAAGTTGGGATCCGGAATATAGATCCCCGAACCGGGGGTAGTTTCTGCCAGATTTGAAGAGCTGGTATTCACAACAACATCGCCATCTAATTCTTCATAAACAATAGATACACTCTCTGCAGAAGTGGGAATATTTTCCTCAAAAAAGTTACCAGACAAGGACAATTTGATCTCTATGGGAATGTACTGTTGAATAAGATCTACCCGGATTAGGCCATCTACAACAAGTCGTGTCTCCTGTTCGGTGATATCTACATCAATAACATCTTCACATCCTATGCAGAGTGCAGCTAAGATCAGAAACAAAAATGAGTAACGTTTCATAAGGCAGCTCAAAATTTAAAGTTATAAGTTACGGCAGGTACAATGCCAAAAATGGAGGTACGGATAGCTTCATTGACCCCCGTATCCTGGTTTCGTCTAAAGTTGATAGAAGCAGCATTCATACGGCTATATGCATTATAAATGCTAAAGACCCATTCTGTCTGAAATTTTCTTTTAAGATTTTTGGCAGGTGTTAAGGTTGCCGAGAGATCTAGCCGGTGATAATCCGGAAGACGTTCCTCATTTCGCAGGCCGTAAAAAGGGACTGTAAGTCCTTGAAATTGGAACTGTCCAACAGGATAGTTGGTGGGCTGACCTGTTTGATAAACGAAATTGGTGTTAAACCTCCATTTTTTATTCAGGTCGTAACTGCCATACAGGGAAATATCATGGGTCTTATCATAGGGTGTGTTATACCACTCCCCAAAATTGATCCCGGTTTCCCGGTTAGATCTGCCATTCTCCTCAAAGATAGCCCTTCCGGGAGTGCGTTGTTCAGAACGAGATAGGGTATAGGCAAGCCATCCCTTAAATCGCCCTTCGTTTTTCCTAAACAAAACCTCCAAGCCATAGGCCCTGGCCTTTCCATTCAGTATCACTTGTTCAATAGCATTATTAGCAATGAGGTTAGCCCCGTCAATATAATCGATCCTATTTTGAATGTCCTTGTAGAATACTTCTGTCTCCAGACTATACTCCCCATCTTTTAATGACCTAAAATAACCTAGGGCATATTGATCTAGTATCTGTGGTTTTATAAAAGGACCACTTGGGGTCCATACATCTAATGGAGTAGGAGAGCTGGTATTCGATAATAAGTGCAGGTATTGGGTTATTCTGGTATAACTGGCCTTTATAGACTGTTCCGAATTTAAGGTATAGGCCAAAGACAGTCTGGGTTCAAGATTTGTATAAGTGGCCAGTTGTTCGCCCCGCCCCGGAGAAATGGTCCCTGTAGGTGTAGCTTCTTTATAGACCAAAAGAAAAGGGTAAAATGTCACCGGATTGTCATTCTCATATATATTTAATTCTTCCTGGCCTAGACGAATAAAATGACTAAGACGCAAGCCATATTCCAGGCTAAGAGATTCTGAAATGGAATGTTCCATATCTACATAAGCTGCAAATTCATTGGCGTATTTCTTAATAAGTTGCTCTTCCAAAATACCCGAACCCGGGCCAATGGGCGCGATCTTCCCAGGATTAAAAGTATAGTAGATGTTATTGATCCCGTAATTCACCTGAAACCTATCGCTCAGGTAGTGTTTCAGGTCGTATTTAATATTAAAGTTCTGGATCCCGGAATTCCATTCAAAGCCTACAAATTCTAGTTTAAGGCCGTAATAAAAGTCTGAATATATTAGGGAAAGATTACTGAATAATTTGTCCGAGAAAAGATGGTTCCATCGAACGTTAAGGACACTATTGCCATAAATATTCTCAAAGCTACTGGAGATCGCAAAAACATCGCGTCCAAAATACCCTGAAAGGTAAAAACTGTTGTTGTCGTTTAACTTATAGTTAAGCTTTGTATTCAGATCGTAGAAATAGGCCGTGTTGTCAATATCGAACAAGGGAAGAAAAAGATGTGCATAGGAGGCTCTTCCTCCAATTAAAAACGCGGCCTTATCCTTTACTATAGGTCCTTCAGCCAGTAGTCTGCTGGCAACAGCTCCAATACCGCCATTCATTTTAAACTCCTTGCTATTCCCTTCTTTTTGGAAGATCTCTAGCACTGAAGAAACCCTGCCGCCATATCGTGCAGGGATACCCCCTTTGAATAGTTTTACATCCTTTATAGCATCGGGATTAAAAACGGAGAAGAATCCAAAAAGGTGAGAACTGTTAAAGATTGTGGCTTCATCTAACAAAATAAGATTCTGATCTGCAGCACCACCTCTAACATTAAATCCGGATGCCCCTTCTCCAGCATTGCTAACACCAGGTAGAAGGATGAGCGACTTAATAATATCTGCCTCTCCCAAAACCACCGGAATACTTTTGATGGTCTGTACGGATAAATTATTTACACTCATCTGTGGTTTACTGATATTCAATTTTTCCACATTCTCGGTAAGGACAACCTCATCGAGGATTTCGGCCTTTTCTATTAATTGAAAATTGATCTTTTGGTCCCGATCGAAGGTGATGGTCTCTATCACATCCTGATACCCCAAATAAGTTATCTGTAATTCATAGGTGCCTTTGGGCAAGGTGAGAGAAAAAAAACCGTATTCGTTAGTAGTTACTCCCGTCCTAAGGGATGGGATGGCAATTGTGACCCCTATGAGGGTCTCGTTACTAGAGGCTTCACTGATGACACCACTAACGGTAAATTTTTCCTGTGCTATAATTAAGAAGGGGAGAAGGATAAATAAAAGGGTAAACAGGCGCCTTAAGATTGGCCGCATAGCAAATTTTTTTCAAAAATAAGAAAGATAAAAGGATGACCACCGCCTTAAATCAAAAAAGAAATTACTTTTTATTTACTCTAGTTTTATGGAGTTTATCCCAGGCTTTTCAATATTTTGTTAAATGCCTTGCTGGGTCTCATCGCTTTCTCTATCAACGAAGGATCTGGTTTATAATACCCCCCAATTTGTTGCTTACTTCCCTGGGCATTCTTTAATTCATCAAGAATTGTAGGAGTATGCGATTCTAATTCCTGCGCTATTTCCTGAAAGCGTTTTTGAAGTACAGGATGCTGGTCTTGTTTGGCAAGGGCTTGAGCCCAATAAAGGGCTAAATAGAAGTGGCTTCCCCTCGTATCTAATTCTCCTACTTTTCGAGAAGGAGACCGATCGTTGTTCAGAAATGCTTCTGTAGCCGCGTCCAATGCTTCGGCAATGACCAGAGCTTCTCGATTTTCATTTTTAGTTCCGTAGAATTCAAGAGAAACAGCCAGGGCAAGGAATTCACCCAAGGAATCCCATCGCAAATGTCCTTCCTCCAGAAATTGTTCTACGTGTTTTGGCGCAGACCCACCGGCACCGGTTTCAAATAAACCACCACCCTTCATCAAAGGAACGATAGATAGCATTTTGGCGCTGGTCCCTACTTCAAGAATTGGAAAAAGGTCTGTTAAATAATCTCGTAATACGTTCCCGGTAACGGAAATAGTATCCTTTCCTTCTTTTAAGCGCTTCAAGGTAACTCTTGTAGCTTCAGTAGGGGAGAGGATCTTTATGTCTAATCCGGTAATATCTTCTAAGGGGAGATACTGCTTGACCTTTTTTATAAGCTCCCTGTCATGGGCTCTTTCGCTATCTAACCAAAAGATAGCAGGTGTCTGGGTGGTTCTTGCCCTGGATGCGCTCGTGCAGGAGGCGAACGCGTTGGTCGCAAACGGCGTGCCGGTATTCGAGCGGCTCAAAGTCAGCCCCGGTTGTCCTTTGATTCTACCTTCACATGTCGCGCTTGATCTGGCACGTGAGAAGGCGCGCGGGTCGAGTGCAATTGGTACTACCGGGCGCGGCATAGGCCCTGCGTACGAGGATAAGGTTTCGCGGCGTGCGCTGCGCGTGTCGGACTTGTTCCTGCGCGAGAAATTTGCAGCAAAACTGGGCGAGATTCTCGACTACCACAATTTCCTGCTGAAAAACTATTTTGGCGCAGATACTGTTGATTTTACGGAGTCCCTCGATGGCGCATTGCAGGCGGCCGAGGTAATCGCGCCGATTACGGCGGACGTCACGCAGATTCTCAGGGACCTGGCAGACCGCGGTGAAAGTATCCTGTTCGAGGGGGCGCAGGGGACGTTCCTCGATATCGATCACGGTACCTATCCCTTCGTCACCTCATCGAATACGGTTGCCGCGGCCGCAAGCACGGGTACCGGTATCGGCCCGCGCGATCTCGACTACGTGCTCGGTATCGTGAAGGCATATACAACCCGGGTCGGGGCAGGGCCGTTCCCGACGGAGTTGTTCGATGACAAGGGCGCACACCTTGCCGAGGTCGGCGCCGAGTTCGGTGCCACGACCGGGCGGCCGCGGCGTTGTGGATGGTTCGATGCAGTTGCGCTCAAGCGCTCCATCGTCAACAGCAGCGTATCAGGATTATGCGTAACCAAGCTGGATGTGCTCGATGATCTCGAGACCATTCAGATTTGCGTCGGTTACCAGATTGACGGCAAACCGATCTCGGGCGTGCCGGTCGTCGTAGATCGCTTTGCGGAGTGCCAGCCCGTTTATGAAGAGCATCCGGGTTGGCAGGCGTCGACTGTCGGCGTCACCGACTTCAACGATCTGCCGGCGAAGGCACGCGACTACCTGAAACGCATAGAAGAGTTGGCGGGCGTCCCTGTCGCGATCATTTCGACCGGGCCGGATCGCGAGCAGACGATCATCAAACACGATCCGTTCGAATAGATAGTTCTGTAGGTGCACGCTCCGGCGCGCGATTGCGGCCAGGCCCGTTCCTGCCGATTCCGCACAACAGCAACAAAGCCAGCGTCAGGAAGCCGAGCGACCCGCCACCCGATGACCCCAAACCGCCGCCGGAATCTCCGGCTTGCGTCACGGTGATGCCGGTGGTGGACGTGTCTGTCAGCCCGAGCGGATCCGTTACGGTCAGGTCGAAGCGCAGCAACGTCGATGATGTGACATCAGGCGCCGTAAACGTCGTTACAGCGGCTGTCGGGTCATCAAGTGTCACCACCGGGCCCAGAATCTGTGTCCACTGGTAGTTCAGCGTGTCGCCGTCCGGATCGTTTGATTGATTGCCGTCGAGGGTTACGGTTGCACCAGGTGTGACGGTCTGGCTAGCGCCGGCCACTGCGTTTGGCGCTTGCGTACTGCCCGAGCCATCCGCGATGTTTATGCGCAGCAGAGTTTTGTTGCCGAGCGATGCTCCTGCGGCATTCGACAGCGCCAGTTCGAAGAATTCGTCATTTTCCCCCACGCCGTCGTCAACGACAGGGAACTCGATCCACCGGGGATTCGCATCACCATCGGACCAGGTGACAGTGCCGCTCGCGGAGCCCTGGAAGTCGATGTCCGGTGTCGCATCGCCACCGGCCAGCGAGAAATCGACGGAGACCGCGCCAACGGAACTACCCGTACGTTTCAGAACGGCGACAGCCGTTGCAAATCCACGTTCCGCAATATTGATCGTTGTAGCATCGAACTCAATGGAACTCGCACTGCCGGGATCGCTGACGTAAACATTTGCAACTGTCGTGCCGGAAATCGTGGCACCGCCCGATGGGGCAATCAGCCGGATGAGGAACTGTTCGAGTCCCTCGTCTGCGCCATCGTTCTGCAGCACGATGCCGAAGCTCTTATCGGCGTCGTCGCCATCGGCCCAACTGACCGAGCCGGTGACTGTGCCAATGTCCGCGCTGTCAGCCGTCGCAGGGACAATTTCGAAGGCAACGCCGACCGCTCCGCTGCTGCCACCACTGCGCTGCAGGCCGATCTGTACTGACTGGCCCTCGTCTGCCCCGAACGAGGCTTGTGTCAATGCAATCGTGCCTTGCGGGACGTCCAGCGTACGGTCGGCCAACAGGTAGAGTCCTTCCTCAATGTCAGCGACGGCAATGCTGCCGCTGTGCAGGAATGGGTATACACCCCAGGCTCCGGAGAAACTGGCGTTACCGTCCGAGAACATGCTTGTATCGAAATGGCCAATCGAAGACGGTGCAGCCGGATCCGTGATGTCGAGGATGGTCAGCCCACGTGAATAATTGGACATGTAATAACGATTACCGCGAACGAAGCCGTTGTGATCGATGGCGCGTTGATTCGCCGGTGCAGACCAGGTATTCGCCAGCGTTGGAGCGGACAGGTTCGCGATGGACATGGTTCGCAGCGTCGTTGGCAGACCCAGGTTCTGTTCGTCGAGTTCGTCGTGTATAAATAGAAATTGCTTGTCTTCGGACGGCCAGCCCGAGTGTGTATAGCCACTGTTCGGATAATTCGTGCGGCTGAGTTGCACCGGGTTCGATGCGACAGTGATGTCCCAGATGTCGACCGTCGATTCGTTAAAATCGAACAGCACCTCGCAGTAGGCGGCGGCGTTGACGCATTGTGTGTCCTTGCGCGAATCGGTAATGATCATCGACGCGGCGTCGTGCATGTACTCGGCGGTGCCAGGCATAGTCGTGAAGCCCGGCGCGGCGGGATCGTTCAGTGAATATGTTCTGAATCGCCCGCTGCCGTTGTTCGAGCCGGCGATGATCAGCGTCGGTATCTCTCCGGTCAGCGACAGACCCGTACCGTAATCGGTATTCGCGGCAAACACATTGTGTGCCGCAGAAAAATCGCTGGCGTAGCTTACACGCGAGATGCGGTGCGGCAGGTTGGTCAGATCGATAACGAACAGGCCATCACCGGATCCGTCCGTGGTGACATAGGCATAGGCATCCCAGCGAAATTCGGCGGCGTTCCATGCCTGGTGGACCTTGATGTCTCGCCAGACGCTTGCCTGGCCGTCCACGTAACCGACCTCGCGGGGGTTCTCGGGATCCGTGACATCGAAAACGGCGGAGCCCGTGCGAAAACCAACGATCACGTATTCCCGGCCGCTATTGAGATCGATAAATCCCCAGACATCTGCCGCCCAACCAGGCCGGGCACTGACACTCGATAGCGGCAGGTGAGCCAGCAGATCGACGCTGTCACACACCATGCCACCGACGCTGCCGCCGACGCAGGGATCGGGTTTGAGGCCAGCCTGCAAGCTGGCTTTTTGCGCCATCAGCGTCTGTGTCTTCTCGTAGGTCGGCGATTCGACGCTCTTGCGATCGGCTACGACGTTGAAACCCATAGCAGCGAGCTGCTCACGATATTCCGGGGGCACACCGGTCAGCGTTGACAGATTGCGTGTCGGTTCCTGGAAGCCGTCCTCACGCCGGTATCCACCCTGGATATTGACGATGCCACTGACGAGATGAAATACATCCTGCACGTCCGTGATGCCATAGCGACCACCGGCGACACGAATCTGGCCACCCTTGCCGACGACGGTGAGTGCGTAGCCAATCGTTCGACACGGCGACTCGGCGTCGTGGCATCGGCCATTGTCGACGCCGTCCGGCGCCACATACAGCGGCTTTTCGAGGTCGCTGTGTGCCAGCGCATTCGTTGCCAGGCAGGCTGCAATGGCGATAACGGGAATTGTGCGAATTATCATCGACTTATTCTCGATCAATTCGGGTTCCTGGCGGATGCAGCGACCTTAACAGCCGCTGGGAAGCGGTAACAGCACTTGCGACATAAACTGAGGCGGCGCCATGGCACAGTGAGACCGGCGTCACATCAGAGACTGACCTCGCAGTCCACACCAGGTTCCGTTGGGACTTGATGTCCGGTGCAAATTACGGCTCAAATACGTAGCTTGGTCAGCGTGAACGAGTTTCAGTATGTCAGGGGCATTGAGTTTCAGGGCGGGTCCGGGCGCCATCGAAAGCGTGCGCAAGCACGGCTTTTCGCCTGCACAGATCGGCACGATGGCAGGGGCGTCGGGTGGTGCGAAATGGCTCATTCTGAGCAAGCTCGACCGTGTCGTTGCAAGCAGCATCATGCCGAAACTCG
>CAMYNZ010000015.1:28056-29398 GCA_947259865.1 uncultured Desulfobacterales bacterium
TTCGATTGGCGCCTGGCGATTTGCCTGTTATGCGCAAGACGACCCCTCGCGAGCGATTGCGCGATTTGAAGTTGCGTACCTGGGACAGACATATAGCGAGAAGCCGGACCGGGAGGAGATAACGTCAAGGACCCGGGAAATACTTGATGTTGTTCTTGGGGCGACCGGCACGGCGGAGATTCTGGCGAACCCCGTACTTCGCACAAACGTAATGACGGTTCGCAGCCGGCACTTGATGGCGAGTGAGCGTCCTGCGTTGCTCGGCCCGACTCTCATAACGGCAGCGGCATTCAATGCGGTGAGCCGACGCACGCTCGGGGCGTTTTTCGAGCGCGTGCTGTTTTACGATGATCGGGAGCGGCCGCCTTTTTTTGATGCACGGGGATTTCCGCTGACCCGGGTTGAACTGACTGCGCAAAACCTGAAGGACGCTATCGTTGCAACCGGCGCGATTCCGCTGGTGTTGTCCGGCGTCGCCGATATCGCAGGCGCGCCGAAGGGCGTGTACCGGGACGGCGGCGTCATCGACTATCACCTGGATCTGCCGCACAGTGACGACGGGCGCCTGACCCTGTACCTGCATTTTATCGATCGAATCGTGCCGGGCTGGTTCGACAAGCGGCTGACCTGGAGACGGCCACATCCTGCGCACGTTGAGCACACGATACTCGTCAGTCCGTCGGCCGAGTTCGTCGCACGACTTCCGTACGCCAAGATCCCGGACCGTCGTGACTTCGTGAATTTCGAACCGGCGGAGCGCGAACGCACCTGGCGAACTGTCGTCGACATGTGTGACGAAATCGCCGACGAGTTTCATGAGGTTATCGAAACGAATCAGCTGGCAGCGCGCCTGCAGCCGCTGTGATAGTCTTTGCCGCAAAATAACAAGGAGAGTCGAATTGACTGACTCAACCGCCGCGGCACACGCTGGCAGACCCTATCCCGAGTTAACCTGGATCGCCGTCGGTGTTGGCTGGTTCCTGGGTGTGATCATCGCCATTTCGATCGGCTATGCGGCGTTGATTCTCGGTTTCTCGATCGAAGGTTCCGAACTCGCAGCGATCCTCGGCTTCGGCATCCTGCGCGGCATGCTGCGTCGCAAGAGCATCATCGAGAACAACATCGTGCAAACGATCGCCAGCGGCGTGAACGGCGCGTCATCGGGCATGATGTTCTCGGTACCGGCTATATTCCTGCTCGGTTACTCTGACCGTTTTGATCCGTATATTCTGACCTTCGGCTGTATCGCGGGCGCGTTCCTCGGCATCGCCTTCATCATTCCGTTACGTAAGCACATGATCGACTTCGAGCGCCTGACCTATCCGGGCGGCGTCGCCGTGGC